>JAYTHL010000001.1:0-7493 GCA_043732605.1 Rhizobacter sp.
TTCGAGCGCGAATCGACGCGCCGGCGCTGGCTGGCGCACTGTAGCTTGGCCCTCGCGTCGGCCGCGGCGATGGCGGCGATGTCCTCGTTCGGCGCTGTCGTCGGAGCCACGAAGATCCTCGTCGTCGGCGACAGCCTCTCGGCCGAATACGGCCTGGCGCGCGGCAGCGGCTGGGTCGCCCTCCTCGACCAGCGCCTGACGCGCGAGCATCACGGCACGACGGTCGTCAACGCCAGCATCAGCGGCGACACGACGTCTGGCGGCCTCGCGCGACTGCCGGCATTGCTGCGCGAGCACAAGCCCGACCTCGTCGTCCTCGAGCTCGGCGCGAACGACGCGCTGCGCGGCCTGCCGCTGGACGCGACCCGCGCCAACCTCGTCGAGATGACGCGTCTCGCGAAGGCGGCACGCGCCAAGGTCGTGATCCTCGGCATGCAACTGCCGCCCAACTACGGACGCGCCTACGGCGATCGCTTCGCCGGCCTCTTCGCCGATGTCGCCAAGAGCGAGGGTACGTCGCTCGTGCCCTTCCTGCTCAAGGGCGTCGCCGACGTGCCGCAGGCCGAGTCGCTGTTCCAGGCCGACCGGATCCATCCGATCGCGGCCGCGCACCCGACCATCCTCGCCAACGTCTGGCCGGTGCTGGCGCCGCTGCTGCGCTAACGCGGCGAGCGTCGCCGGCGCGGACTAGCGCGGGCGCTCGACCTTGTCGTCGCGACGCTCCTCGCGACCCGGCCGAGGTGCCTCGGGGCGGTTCATGCGCGGCTCGCTGATCACCGGCCGCGCGGCTTCTGCCGGACGCGCTGCTTCTGCCGGCCGCGCGTCGGGAGCGCGCGGCGCAACCACTGGCGGAGCCACTGCCGCAGGTGCCACGACCTGCGGATTGGCAACAGCAGGACGCGCGGCCTCTGCCGCACGCGCCGGATCGACTTGCCGCGGCGGCGCCATCCGTTCCGGACGCCGGCCCGCTCCTTCAGTCGCGCCAGGAACGACGGCCGGCGGCGACGGCGACGGCGTTGCGGCCTGCGGTGCGGGACGGATCTCCGGAGCAGCGACCTCCGCGCCACGCGCACCGCGCAGCCCGGGCGCGACACGACCGTCGCCGGCAGGCACACCACGCGGGATCGGGCTCGCGCTCGGATGGGGGTTGGGATTGGGGCTGGGCGCGACACGCTGCTGCGGGACCGCTTCGACAGCCGGTGCGGGCCGCACCGGTGCCGGGACTGCGGTGACCGGCGGCGCCACCGATGGCTCGCGAATCACCGGTGCGCCGATCGGCGCAGGTGTTCCTTCGCGACCAGGACGCCCGCGATCGACTCCAGGCTGAGGCCCGCCGCGTCCGAACCCATCGTTGCGCGGCGCGACCGTGGGCGGCGCTCCGACCACGGTCGGCGACGCTCCCACCGGCGACGGCGACGCCACCGCGGGCGCACGCCCAGGATCGGCACGAGCTCCCTCCGGAAGCCCGGCGAAGCCGCCCGGCGCGCGTCCTTCGAACGGCGGCCGCGGCGGCTGTCGACCGGCTTGCGGACGCGGCGACACGACCGGCGCCGCGATCGGCGGCGCGCTCAGCGCCGACCCCGGGCGGGCATCGGCAACGAACGTGCGCATCTGCGGATCATTGCGAAAGCGCGCCGCGGCCGGCCCGACCGGCTCGCGCCGCGTGATCACGTCCGACGGCACGAAGGTCACTGCGTGCGGCAGCCGGCGATTCGCGAAGTCGCGCCGGTCGGCCTCGCCGTTGCGGTTGTTGACGATCGTCGTGATGTTGGTGACGTTGGTCACGTGCGTGATGTTGACCTCGCGCACGTAGCGCGGGCTTGCGCGGTAGCTCGGCACGTAAACCTCGCGCGGCGCGAGCGGGAACCAGCCGACCGGCGGCCCGCCACCGCCGATCGAGAGCGAGAAGCCGGCGCGCGGGCCGCCGATCCAGGCGACCAGCGCCGGCGCGTACACGGGCCGCGCGACGTAGGTGCCCGGCGCCCAGCACCAGACGTTGCTGCGATAGACCCAGCGGCCGTAGTGGAACGGCGCGAAGCCCCAGGGCGCGTCGTCGACCCAGGTCCAGCCCCATGGCCGCACGAAGGCCCAGTGGCCCGCGCTGTACGGCGCCCAGTCGATCGGCACCGAGGTCGGCACCCAGACCGGCCCGTCGTCGGGCGTCTGCTGCCATTGGCCGTAGCGGCCGAGATCTTCGGCGCCGGTCATCTCGGGTGAGACGAAGCGCTGCGTCGCGACGACCCGATCCTCGCCGCGGTCGCGGGCGTCGTTCCAGGCCGAGAACGGATCGCGCGCGGGCGCGACCATCGAGTACTGCGGCACGCCGGCGGCGTCGATCCAGAACTGCGCGTGCTGGCCGGTGTAGACCGGCAGCGCCGTGCTCTTCGCGGCATACGCGGCCTGGCCGTTGTAGACCGTCAGGTCGCTCGCCTGGTCGCGGTGATCGACGCGGTAGCGACCGACGGTCTGGGCACGGAACTGGCCGACGTCGGTGTCGATCTCGAACTCGGCGAGCGACTGCGGATTGCGCAACCGCGCGGCGACGCTGCCGTTGACGAGACGGACGACGTAGCGGCTGTCGTCGAGCACCGCGATCTCGATCTCGGTGCCGGCGTCGAGCCGGAGCGTCGTCGAGCCGAGCGTGATCTCGGCGCGGGCGGCGCTGTCGGTGGCGATGCGGTCGCCGGTGGTGAGCGGCCGGTTGCGCTCGACCGCGAGCCACTCGTCGGTCTCGCCGTCGTAGATCCAGACCTGACCGCTGACGTCGCTCAGGCGCGCGACGCGCGACGGCGGGTCGCCGCCGCTCGCGCTCTGCGCCTTCGCCGGCAGGATCGCGGCCGCGCCAAGGAAGGCGGCGAGCACGAGGACCGCGTCGAGGCGTCCCCACCAGGATCGGGTCGATGGCTGCGCGCTGCGGCGCTCGTTCGATGTCGTCATGTGCGTGCTCCGGGGGCGATCGGCCGCGCCTCATGGATCGCGGCCGCTGCTTGATTCAACGCCCGGACATCGTCTTGTGCCGACCGCGTCGCACCGGCGACACTTTCCTTTACATAGCGAAAACCCGGCGCTCGACGCCCGGCGCAGCGCGCCGCACGCTCAGTCGTCGGCTCCGGGATCGAGCTCCGGAAAGAGCACACTCGTGTAGCCGAAGCGGCTGAAATCGCGCACCCGCATCGGATAGAGGATGCCGAGCAGGTGATCGCATTCGTGTTGAACGACGCGCGCGTGGAAGCCTTCGGCCTCGCGATCGATCGTGGCGCCGTCGAGATCGACGCCGCGGTAGCGGATGCGCGCCCAGCGCCGCACGACGCCGCGCAGGCCGGGCACCGAGAGGCACCCTTCCCACCCCTCTTTCTCGACGTCGCCGAGCGGCTCGATGACCGGATTGAGCAGCACCGTCTCGGGCACCGCCGGTGCATCGGGATAGCGGTCGTTGCGGTGGAAGCCGAAGATCACGAGCTGCAGATCGACGCCGATCTGCGGCGCGGCGAGGCCGGCGCCGTTGACCGAGCGCATGGTCTCGAACATGTCGGCCGAGAGCGCGCGCAGCTCGGGAGTCGCGAAGCGCTCGACCGGCCGGGCGACGAGCAGCAGGCGCGGGTCGCCCATCTTCAAGATCTCGTGGATCGTCATGACCGCGCCGCCGCGATGACATCGGCCGGCGCCTGCACGAGCTCGATCAGGACGCCCGATCCGGCGACCGGAAACGCGTCGTTCGACTTCGGATGGATGAAGCAGATGTCGTGGCCCGCGGCGCCGGCGCGGATGCCGCCCGGGGCCATGCGCACGCCGTTCGCCTCGAGCCACGCGACCGCGGCGCGCAGGTCGTCGATCCACAGGCCGACGTGGTTGAGTGGCGTCGCGTGGACGGCGGGCTTGCCTTCGGGATCGATCGGCTCCATCAGGTCGACCTCGACGGTCGCGGTGCCCGAGCCGATCGCGCAGATGTCCTCGTCGACGTTCTCGCGCTCCGAGCGGAAGCTGCCGGTCAACGCGAGGCCGAGCTTGTCGACCCAGAGCGTGCGCAGCTCGGCCTTGCTGCGCGCGCCGATCGCGATCTGCTGCACGCCGAGGACGCGGAACGGCCGCGGCGAGCCCGTGCTCATGCCGGCACCGCCGCGGTCTCGAACTCAAGGATCACCTCGTCGACGGCGACGCTGTCGCCGGGCTTGGCGACGACGCGCGCGACGACGCCGTCGTGCGCGGCGGTGACGATGTTCTCCATCTTCATCGCCTCGATCACCGCCAGTCGCTCGCCCGTGCGCACCGCTTGCCCGGCCCTCACCGCGACGGCGACGAGCAGGCCCGGCATCGGCGAGAGCAGGAAGCGCGAGAGATCGGGCGGCGGCTTGAACGGCATCAGCGCGCGCAGCTCGGCGGCGCGCGGCGTGAGCACGCGCGCCTCGATGCGCGCGCCGTCGTGGACCACGCGCAGCACGAGGCCGGCGCGCTCGATCTGGGCGCGAAACGGCTGGCCGTCGACGAGACCGTGCACGGCGATGTCGGCGAGCGCGCTCGCGAACGAGATGCGGCGCGTCCGGCCGGCGAGCGTGACGACGTAGTCGGCGCCCTCGACGCGCACTTGCACCGGCGTGTCGGTGCCGTGGCCGACGGCATCGATCTCGACGACGACGAAGCGTTCGCGCAGTCTCAGCTCGTGTCCGGGCAGTTGTCCGGTGAGGCCGGCGGAACGCGCGAGCAGCCGGCGCTCGAACGCGGCCGCCAGCACGCGCAGGAAGTCGCGGTCCGCGTGCTCCACGGTGACCGCGCCAAAGCCTTGCGGATATTCCTCGGCGATGAATCCGGTGTTGAAGTTGCCCGAGGCGAAACGCGGATGGCCGAGCAGCGCCGCCTGGAAGCCGAGGTTGCTCGACACGCCGCGGATGACGAAGCCGTTGAGCGCGTCGCGCATCGTCGCGATCGCCGCCGCGCGGTCGACGCCACAGGCCACGAGCTTGCAGATCATCGGGTCGTAGTGGACCCCGATCTCGCCGCCTGCGTAGACGCCGGTGTCGACGCGCACGCCCGGCGTTCCCGCGGGCGCGGGAACGCCGGCCTCGAGCGTCGTGGTCGGCGGACGAAACGTGACGAGCCGGCCCGTGCTCGGCAGGAAGCCGCGCAGCGGATCCTCGGCATTGATCCGGCACTCGATCGCCCAGCCCTTGCGTGCGATGTCGCCCTGCGCGAACGCGAGCGGCTCGCCCGAAGCGACGCGGATCATCTGCTCGACGAGATCGATGCCCGTGATGCACTCGGTCACCGGATGCTCGACCTGCAGCCGCGTGTTCATCTCGAGAAAGTAGAAGCTTTTGTCCGCGCCGACGACGAACTCGACCGTCCCCGCCGACTGGTAGTCGACCGCCTTCGCGAGCGCGACGGCCTGCTCGCCCATCGCCTTCCTGGTCGCGTCGTCGAGGAACGGGCTCGGCGCTTCCTCGACGACCTTCTGGTGCCGGCGCTGGATCGAGCACTCGCGCTCCCACAGATAGACGCAGTGGCCGTGCGCATCGCCGAGCACCTGGATCTCGATGTGGCGCGGCTCCTCGACGAATTTCTCGATGAAGACGCGGTCGTCACCGAAGCTCGCCTTGGCCTCGTTGCGGCACGACACGAAGCCTTCGGCGGCCTGCGTGTCGTCGAAGGCCACGCGCAGGCCCTTGCCGCCGCCGCCGGCCGACGCCTTGATCATCACCGGGTAGCCGATCTCTCGCGCGATCTCGACCGCCAGCTCGGCACTCTCGATCGCCTCGTTGTGGCCGGGAATGGTGTTCACCCTCGCCGCCAGCGCGAGCTTCTTCGACGCGATCTTGTCGCCCATCGCCGCGATCGACGCGTGCTTCGGTCCGATGAAGACGATGCCTTCTTCTTCGACGCGGCGCGCGAACTCGGCGTTCTCGGAGAGGAAGCCGTAGCCGGGATGAACGCCGTCGGCGCCGGTCTGCCTGCAGGCGGCGATGATCTTGTCCATCGACAGATACGACTCGCGGCTCGGCGCCGGGCCGATGAGCACCGACTCGTCGGCGAGCCCGACGTGGAGCGCGTCGCGGTCGGCCTCCGAGTACACCGCGACGGTCGCGATGCCGAGACGGCGCGCCGTCTTGATGACGCGACAGGCGATCTCGCCGCGGTTGGCGATCAGGATCTTTTTCAGCATGTGGCCTCGGCTCTCCCCGCGCGCAGTATGCCCAACGGTCGGCCCGCGCCGCAGCGCGCTCGCGCCGCCGATAATTGCCATCGCCGAAAACGCTCGACGACGGAGACACGACGATGATCAGGCGGCGCGAATGGATCGCAGGCACGGGATCGCTGTGCCTGCTAGCGGCGAGCGCACCTTCGCGCGCCGACGACTATCCGAAGGGGCCTGTGCGGATCATCGTGCCGTTCCCGCCCGGCGGCCCGACCGACACGGTCGGCCGGCTCATCGCGCAGAAGCTCCAGGAGATCTGGGGCCAGCCCGTCAACATCGACTACAAGCCCGGCGCGGGGACTGTCATCGGCGTCGACTACGTCGCCAAGGCCGCGCCCGACGGCCTGGTCTTCGGCATGGTGAACTCGTCGCTCGCGGTGAATCCGTCGCTTCGCCCGTCGATGCCCTACCGCACGCCGCAGGACATCGCCGGCATCACCCAGATCGCCAACCTGCAGCTCGCCCTCGTCGCCCGGCCCGACGCACCGTTCAACACGCTTGCCGAGCTGATCGCCTACGCGAGGAAGAACCCGGGCAAACTCACCTACGGCACACCCGGCGCCGGCAGCACGACGCACCTCGGCACCGAGCTGCTCAAGCGCGAGACCGGCATCGACATGCTGCATTCGCCGTTCAAGGGCAGCGCACCGGCGCACAACGAGCTGATGGGCGGCCGCATCGATCTCGTCGCCGATCCGTTCCTGTCGGTGATCCCGTTCGTCAAGGCCGGACGGATGAAGATGATCGCGACGATGGGCGACCGCAAGGTGCCGGGCTACGACTACCCGACCGTCGCCGAGACACTGCCGGGCTTCAGCGTCAACGCCCTGCTCGGCTTCGTCGCGCCGGCGGCGACGCCGAAGGCGATCCTGCAGAAGATCCAGGCCGACACCGCGCGCGTGCTGGGCGCGCCCGACACCAAGAAGCGCATCGAGGACTTCGGCATGGAGATCGTCGCGTCGCGGCCGGAGCAGTTCGACGCCTTCATCGCCGCGGAGATGCAGCGCTGGGTGCGCATCGTCAAGGAAGCGAAGATCGAAGCGGAATGAGACCGCACGCGAGGCATCCATGACCCTGACCCTGAAGCCCTTGCACGACGTGTTCGCCGCCGAAGCGAGCGGCGTCGACCTGACCGCGCCGATCGCGCCGGCAACCGCGCGCGCCATCAACGCGGCGATGAACGAGCACGCCGTCCTCGTCTTTCGAGGCCAGCCGCTGACGCAGGTCCAGCAGATCGCGTTCGCGACCACCTTCGGACCGCTCGACATCGGCCTGAAGCGCGTCTTCAGGCGGCCCGAGCGGCTCG
>JAYTHL010000002.1:0-2183 GCA_043732605.1 Rhizobacter sp.
CAGCTGTTCCATCTGCTCGACAAGGTCGCGCGCCACCGGCGCGTCTAGCGCTTCCACAGGAGAACGCCGTGATCCGATTCACCCGTGCCTTCGTCGCCGTCTGCCTCGCCGCCATCGGCGTCTCGAGCGTCGCGCAGACGCCGCCGTGGCCGGCCAAGCCGATCCGCATGATCGTCACCTTCCCGCCCGGCGGCTCGTCGGACGCGGTGGTGCGCATCGTCGCGCCCAAGCTCGGCGAGCGGCTCGGCCAGCAGGTGATCGTCGACAACCGGCCGGGCGCCGGCGGCAACATCGGCCTGGCCGCGCTCGCGACCGCGCCGGCCGACGGCTACACGCTCGGCGTCGGCGCTGCCGGAGGCCTCGCCGCGAACGCGGCGCTCTATCCGAAGATGCCCTTCGACGCGCAGAAGGACTTCGTGCCGATCTCGCTGCTCGCGCACATCCCGTTCGTGCTCGTCGTGCCGCCGACGTCGTCGGCGAAGACCGTCGCCGACCTGGTCGCGCAGGCGAAGGCCGACCCGGGCAAGATCGCCGTCGGCCACGGCGGCAACGGCACGGCGATGCATCTCTCGGTGCAGCTGATGAAGCTTCTCGCCGGCGTCGACATGACCGAGGTCGCCTACAAGGGATCGGGCCCGGTCGCGCTCGACGTCATCGGCGGCCAGGTGCCGGCGGGCATGCTCGACCTGCCGTCGGTGCTGCAGCAGATCAAGGCCGGCAAGGTGCGCGCCCTCGCCGTCACCGGCGCCACGCGCTTGCCGCAGCTGCCCGACGTGCCGACGCTCGCGGAGGCCGGCGTGAAGGGCTACGAATCGACCGGCTGGTTCGGCGTCGTCGCGCCGGCAGCGACGCCGGCGGCAATCGTCACCCGATTGCAGGCCGAGCTGCGCGCCGTCCTCACCGACCCCGACGTGATCGCCGGCGCGCGTGCCGCCGGCGTCGAGCTGAGCCCGACGACCTCGGCCGAGTTCGGCCGCTTCATCGCCATCGAAACGGTGAAGTGGGCCGACGTCATCAAGCGCTCGGGGACGAAGCTGGAGTGAGGCTCGACGCCGACGTCGCGATCGTCGGCGCCGGCCCGGTCGGGCTGACGCTGGCGATCGACCTCGCGGCGCGCGGCCGCAGCGTCGTCGTGCTCGAGACGCGCCGTCGCGGCGAGCCGCCGAACGTCAAGTGCAACCACGTCGCGGCGCGCACGATGGAGCAGTTCCGCCGTCTCGGCCTCGGCGCCCACGTGCGCGACGCCGGCCTGCCCGCCGACTACCCGAACGACGTCGTCTTCCGCACCTCGGTGACCGGCACCGAGCTGTCGCGCATCCACATCCCGGCGCGCACGGCGCGCTACGGCGACACCAGCGGCCCCGACGGCTGGTGGCCGACACCGGAGCCACCGCATCGGATCAACCAGATCTACCTCGAGCCGATCCTGTTCGCGCATGCCGAGGAGAAGCCCGGCGTGACGATCGTCAACCGCTGCGAGGCGACGGCGATCGCGCAGGACGACGACGGCGTGACGATCACGGCACGCGACCTCGACGGCGGCGCCGACATCGCCGTGCACGCGCGCTTCCTCGTCGGCTGTGATGGCGGCCGGTCGATGACGCGCAAGTCGATCGGCGCGACGCTCGCCGGCACGCCCGTGATCCAGCGCGTGCAATCGACCTACATCCGCGCGCCGGCGCTGCTCGGCCTCGTCCCGGGCGAGCGCGCGTGGAGCTGCTACGCGAGCAACCCGCGCCGCAGCGGCGTCTGCTTCGCGATCGACGGCAAGGAAACCTGGCTCGTCCACAACCACTTGATGGCGCACGAGGAAGACTTCGAGGCGGTCGATCGCGACGCCTCGATCCGGAACATCCTCGGCGTCGCTGCCGACTTCGCGTACGAGATCCTCAGCAAGGAAGACTGGATCGGCCGCCGCCTCGTCGCCGATCGCTTTCGCGACCGCCGCGTCTTCATCGCCGGCGACGCGGCGCATCTCTGGGTGCCCTACGCCGGCTACGGCATGAACGCCGGCATCGCCGACGCGCTCAACCTGTCGTGGCATCTCTCGGCGCACCTCGCCGGCTGGGCCGACGCACGCGTCCTCGACGCCTACGAGATCGAGCGGCTGCCGATCACCGAGCAGGTCTCGCGCTTCGCGATGGACCATGCGCAGCAGATGATCAAGGCACGCGGCGCAGTGC
>JAYTHL010000003.1:0-20672 GCA_043732605.1 Rhizobacter sp.
TCATCCGAGCAAAGATCGCTCATGTCCAACGTCATTCGCGCCGTCGCAGAGCCCTCGCCCGGCCTCGCTCCCGTCCCTCACGACGACCAGCGCTGGCCCGATCTCGTGTCGCAGGTCGGCGTCGAGATCGCCGAGCCGCTGACCGCCGCGCTCGAGCGCATCCACGTCCTCGCAACCACCGGCAAGATCGACCGCGCCGGCCTGCGCGCGCTGCGCGACGAGGTCGAGCAGGCCCGCCAGGTTGGCATGATCAGCCAGCAGCTCACGCGCTTCGCGTCGGGGCGCGTGCGCCAGTCGCACGAGGTCCTGCAGCTCGAGGAAGTGCTGAAGAGCGTGCTCGCGCTGCGCACGCGCGAGACCCAGGCGCGCGGCATCGCCTTGAAGCGCGACCTGAAGTCGGCGCGCGTCATCGTCGACGGCTCGCTCCTCTTCAGCCTGCTCAACGCCACGCTCGACTGGTCGCTCGCCAACGCCCACGCCCACATCGACTTCGCGGTCGATTTCAAGACCTGGCCGGTGCACGCACGCGTCACCTGCCGCTTCGCCAACCGCCCGGCCGACCAGGTCGACGACAGCGTGACGATGGCCGTGCCGCCGCGGCTAGATTCGCTCACCTGGCGCCTCATCGAGCAGACCGCCTGGACGATGGGGCTGATCCTCGACCGCAAGGACGTCGCCGGCGTCACGACGCTCGTGCTCGAGTTCCCGAAGACGGCCGGCGACGAGATGGAGGGCCTCTCGGCCACCGAGATCGACGAAGCCTCGTCGCAGTCGGGCAACTCGAAGGCGCTGGCGGGCAGCCACGTGCTCGTGATCGCCTCACGCCGCGAAGTGCGCGTGATGATCCGCGACGCGTTGCGCAACATGAGCATGCTGGTCGACTTCGTCGGCTCGGTCGAAGAGGCTTCGAGCTTCTGCCGCGAAGGCCTGCCGCACGCGATCGTCATCGACTCGATCCAGAAGGGCAGCCGCTTCACCAGCTTCCGCGACGAGATCGTCGGCGAGGTGCCCGACTTCGTCTTCATCGAGATCCTCGAGCAGGGCTCGACCTTCGAGATGTCGGGAACGAACGGCGCGCACATGGCGCGGATCGGCCGCGACGTCATCGCCAGCTCGCTGCCGGCGGCACTGATGTTCGAGCTGTCACGAGGCCTCTAGCCGCGCACCACGGTCAGCGGCCGAAGACCTTTGCGAGGATCGCGCTGCCCGTGCCGACCGGGTCGCTGCGGATCTTCTTCTCTTCCTCGCCGATCATCAGGTAGAGGCCGTCGAGCGCCTTGCCGGTGACGTAGCGCTCGATGTTGGCGTCGTCGCCCTTGACCAGCCCCATGCCGGCCGCCTTGCCGGCGACGGCGTTGAAGCGCTCGGCCAGGTCGACCTTCGCGGTCTCGCGCTTGACGATCGGCAGGAAACGCTCGCCAAGCGGCGTGCGCGTCTTGCTCGCGAAGAACTTCGTCACCGAGTCCTGGCCGCCGGCGACGATGCCGCGCGCGTCGCTCACGCTCATCGACTTGACGGCCGAGACGAGCAGGGCTCTGGCTTCGGGCACGGCGGCTTCGGCGGCACGGTTCATCGCCGTCACCAGGTCGTCGACGCGCTTCTGCTGGCCGGTGAACTTGAGCATCTTGGCGGCATCCCTGAGGAAGCCCGGCAGCTCGATGCGCACCTTCGGGTTGCCGAGGAAGCCGTCGGGCTTGCCGAGCAACTCGACCGCGGCCGACGCGCCGCGCTCGAGCGCGGCGCGGATGCCGGAGGCGGCATCGGCGTTGCTGAGCCCGTCGGCGGCACGCGCGGCAGCGCCCGTGCCGGCGAGGGCGGCGAATGCGGCCAGCGCGGAGAAATCACGTCGTTGCATGGAAGCTCCTCGGCGGCGTCGCGCCGCCACTGCATTCTCGTCTCGCGGCGCCGGTCAGCGCGCCCGCAGCCCGATCACCGCGGCGCCGACGATGAGAAGCGCGGCAGCCGCCACCCAGACCGTAGGCGGTCGTCCCGTCGTCGCGGCGAGCAGCAGCGTCGACGCCAGCGGCGTCAGGTAGCTGAGGATGCCGATCCGCCGCGGATCGCCGCGCTTGAGCGCCGCGTCCCAGAGAAAGAACGCGGCGCCGAGCGGGCCGAGGCCGGTGATCGTGATGAGGACCATGTCGCGTGCCGAGAGCGCCACCGAGGGCTCGAAGGCGGCGTGGCAGGCAAGCGAGAGCGCGCCCGACACGAGGCCGAAGAGGCCGACAGCCGCCGTCGGGAACGACGCAACGCGGCGCGTTCCGAGCGAGTAGGTCGCCCAGATGACGGCCGACCCGGCGGCGGCCACGTAGCCCCACGCGAATCCGCCGGCCAGCCCGCGTCCGCCGACGATCGCGAGAGCCGCGCCGACGAAGCCGACGAGCGCGGCGACGACGTGCACCGGGCGCAGCGTCATGCCCGGAAGCACGACCGGCGCCAGCACGACGATCAGCAATGGCCACAGGTAGTTGACGAGATTCGCCTCGAGCGCCGGCGCGTGGCGCAGCGCGACGAAGAGCAGCAGATGGAAGCCGAACAGGCCGTAGACGCCGAGCATCAGCGTCGATGCCGGCACACGCCATTGGCGCGCCAGCGGCCACGACGGCACGCTGCCGATGACCAGCGCCAGGCCGGTGAGCAGGAACGGCGGTACGTGCGCGAGCGCGACGCCGAGCGATGCGAGCGTCGCCCAGAGCGCGATCGCGCCGAGCGCGCAGACAAGACCCATCACCGCTTGCCGTAGCGCCAGAAGAACCAGAACACGATCGCCACGCAGACGGCGATGGCGATGCGGCCCGGCCGCGTGTCCAGGATCGCGAGCCATTCCCAATCGACGTCGCCCCGGTTGCGCCCGCGTCGCGCATCGACCTCGGCCTGCATCTCGGCGGCCCACGCGCGCTGGCGCGGCAGATCGGCGTCGATCGCCTCGAGCCGACGCTTGACGACCTCCGGCGACGGATGCGCCGCCGCCTCGCGCAAGGCGGGCGCCAGCGCCTGCACGGCCGCGTTGGCCCCGCCGAGCGACGGGATCGCGAGCGTCGCGCCGCACTGCGCGCAGCTGATCGCTTCGCCCGGCGGCAGCGCGGCGCCGCAGGCCGCGCACCGCATCGCCTGCTGGCTCGCCTGCGCCGCGTAGATCGCAGGCGGCTCGATCGTGTCGCGCGGATCGAGGGCGCGCGCCAGCCGGGCCACGTCGAGCAGGCTGGCGATCGAGCGGCAATACGGGCAGCGCTCGTCGTCGGTGCCGATCGATCCGCCGCAGTTGACGCATTCGATGCGGCCGCGGTCGCGCATCAGCTTGGCGCGGTCGAGCCGCGACATCGGCCGCAGCAGCCCCTTCTCCTCGAGAAACTGCGCGAAGGACTGGTACGCGCCGTGCCGCCGAACACACTGCAGCTGCGACGAGCGGCCCCAGCGCGACTGGTTGTACGCGAGCGTGAGCGGACCGGCGCAGCGCGGGCAGCGCGCGTCGGCGCGCAGCAGCTCGTGCGGCAGGTCGTGCGAGCGCGCCATCTCGCCGATCAGCTCCAGCAGCGCCGGGCCGCCGCTCAGCTGGGCGGTCTCGACGCCGTCGAACCAGACGAGGTCGCAGTGGCGGCAGAGATCGAGGTCGACGCGCTGGCCGTAGTGGCCCGACAAGGTCAGCCGCTGCATCGGCTGGCGGCAGTTGCCGCAAGCGAGCAGAGGCTCCGCCGTCGCGGCGGCCACGCTCACCGACGCCTAGACGCCGACGCCCGCGGCATGCGCCTGCTCGTCGGCGTGGTAGCTCGATCGCACCATCGCGCCGACGGCCGCGTGCGTGAAGCCCATCGCCGCGGCCTCGCGCTCGAACATCCGGAAGGTGTCGGGATGGACGTAGCGCCGCACCGGCAAGTGGTGGCCGCTCGGCGCGAGGTACTGGCCGATCGTCAGCATGTCGATGCCATGAGCGCGCATGTCGCGCATCACCTGCAAGATCTCGTCGTCGGTCTCCCCGAGGCCGACCATCACGCCGCTCTTGGTCGGCACGTCGGGCGCGAACTCCTTGAAGCGCTTGAGCAGGTTCAGCGAGTACGCGTAGTCGGAGCCCGGGCGCGCTTGCTTGTACAGGCGCGGCGCGGTCTCGAGGTTGTGGTTCATCACGTCGGGCGGCGCCGCCTTGAGGATCTCGAGGGCGCGGTCCATGCGGCCGCGGAAGTCGGGCGTGAGGATCTCGATCTTCGTGTCGGGCGACAGCTCGCGCGTCTTCGCGATGCAAGCGACGAAGTGGGCCGCGCCGCCGTCGCGCAGGTCGTCGCGGTCGACGCTGGTGATGACGACGTACTTCAGCTTCAGCGCCGCGATCGTCTTGGCCAGGTTCATCGGCTCGTCGGTGTCGAGCGGATCGGGGCGGCCGTGGCCGACGTCGCAGAACGGGCAGCGCCGCGTGCACTTGTCGCCCATGATCATGAAGGTCGCCGTGCCCTTGCCGAAGCACTCGCCGATGTTCGGGCACGACGCTTCCTCGCACACCGTGTGCAGCCGGTGCTCGCGCAGGATCTGCTTGATCTCGTAGAAGCGGGTGCTGGGCGAGCCGGCCTTGACGCGGATCCAGTCGGGCTTCTTCAGCGCCGGCCCGGTGTCGACGGCGATGCGGATCGGGATGCGCGAGGTCTTCGCGCCGGCCTTCTGCTTCTGCGTCGGGTCATAGGGCGCCGGGTCGGCGGTCGCGACGGTCGTCGGCAACGGTGTCATCGGGAGCTCAGGTAGACGGCGAGCTTCTCGCCGAGGGTGGCGGCCACGTCGTCCCACGCGGCGCGAACGCCGATTGTAGAAAGATCGACCGTCTCCAGCCCGGCATGACCGCACGGATGGATGCACGAGAAGGGGCTCAGGTCCATCGCCACGTTGAGGGCGACGCCGTGATACGCGCAGTGACGGCTCACCCTCACGCCGATCGCGGCGATCTTGCCGAGGCCGTCGAAGCGGCCGGCGCCGGCCGGCGCGATGTGAACGACGTGGCCGAAGGGATCGTCGAGCCGGACGTAGATGCCAGGCTCGCCGGCAACCCGATGGCCGGTGACGTCGAAGCGCTCGAGCGTCTTCAGGAGCGCCTGCTCAAGGCGAAAGACGTATTCCTTGACGTAGATGCCGAGCCGGCGGAGATCGACGAGCGGGTAGGCCACGACCTGCCCGGGCCCGTGGTACGTCACCTGGCCGCCGCGGTCGGTGCGCACGACGGCGACCGCGCCGGCATCCAGCACATGCTCATCCTTGCCGGCGATGCCCTGCGTGAACAACGGTGGGTGCTCGCAGAGCCAGATCTCGTCGGGCGTATCGGGGGTGCGGGCGGCGGTGAAGGCACGCATCGACGCCAGCGTCGACTCGTAGTCGACGCGGCCGAGGCGCTTGACGAGCATGATGCGTCCGCCCCGACCCGGTCGGTCAGAGCACGACCTTGACCATCGGGTGCGTCGACAGCGTCCGGTAGAGCTCGTCGAGCTGCTCGCGGCTGGTCGCGTTGACGGTGATCGTCACGCCCAGGTACTTCGAGCCGCTGCTCGGACGCAGCTCGATCGTCGACGCGTCGAAGTCGGGGTCGAAGCGGCGCGCGATCTCGGTGACGGCGTGCACGAAGCCGTCGACGTTCTGCCCCATCACCTTGATCGGGAAACGCGACGGGTACTCGATCAGCGATTGCTCGCGGGGAATGTCCTGCATCGTCGAGGTGTCCATGTCGATCGATCTGGGGACGAGCCCCGGCATCGCAAGACGGGCAGCCCGTGCCGGCTACTCCATGCAGTCGACATGCGTCGTCGACGTCACCCGGATCAGGACGTTGCCGCCGCCGCCGCCGCCGAAGACGTTGCCCGCGGTGAAGGTCAGGCAGCCTTCGCCGCGGTAGAGCGTCTGCAGCCGCTGCGCGTCGCTGCCGAAATAGAACGGGATCCAACGCTTGCCGGTCTCGTGGCGAACCATGTTGTCGGGGCCGCCGATCAGGCCGGTCACCTCGTCCAGCGGCATGCCGATCTTGAGCTTCGAGAACTTGCCGCCGGGCGCCGACGTGCCGATCCACTCGCCGTCGAAGCTGCCGTCTCGCGACTTCACGGTGCGGGCCGTGCCGTAGGGCGTCACGGACGGCGCCGGGGCGACGGCGGGTGCAGCGGCCGTTGCGGCAGGCGTCGGGCTGGAGCCAGGCGTCGCGCAGCCGAAGAGTGCGGCGCAACCAGCGCAGAGAAGGAGTACGTCGAGAATTTTCATGGGTCGTTGACGAGGAGGTGGACGAAGCCGAAATTCTCCATCACGCCGGACGGCTCAGATCGACTGCTTGCGCTTGGCCCGCTGGTAGGCCTCGTGGAGCCTGGCATAGACCGGCCCCGGCTTGCCGCGCATCGCGCCATGGCCGACGGCCTCGCCGTCGAGCGTCGTCACCGGCAGCACTTCCTTGGTCGCCGAGCTGAGCAGCAGCTCGTCGGCGGCGGTGACGTCGGCCTCGGCGATCGGCCGCAGGTTGTAGGCGATGCCGCACTCCTCGCACAGCTCCCTGATCAGCTCGTAGCGGATGCCCTCGAGGACGTGCTCGCTCTTCGGCGGCCCGAGCAGCGCCCCCTCGTGGACGATCCACACGTTCGAGGCCGAAGCTTCCGTGAGATAGCCGTTCCTGAACATGATGGTCTCGAGCGCGTCGTGATCGGCCGAGATCTGGCGCGCCAGCACGTTGCCGAGCAGCGAGGTGCTCTTGATGTCGGCGCGCTCCCAGCGAAAGTCGCGCGCGCTCACGCAGGCGACGCCCTGGTGGCGCTGATCGCCCGAGGCGCCCTTCATCGCGCTGGCCATCATGAAGACGGTCGGCACGATGCCGGCCGGCATGACGTGATCGCGCAGCGCCACGCCGCGCGTCACCTGGATGTAGACGATCTGCTCGGTCGCGCCGCCGTGCTCGTGCAGCGCGGCGACGAGCTTGCGGCAACGCTCGAGCCACTGCTCGCGGTCGTGCGGATTGTCGATGCGCAGCTTGGAAAGGCTGCGGCCGAGGCGGGCCACGTGCTCGTCGAAGCGGAACAGCTTCTGCTCGTAGACGGGCACGACCTCGTAGATGCCGTCGCCGAAGATGAAGCCGCGGTCGAGCACCGACACCTTGGCCTCCGACAGAGGCAGGTAATCGCCGTTCAGATAGCAAAGCGTGTGGGGAAGTGGGGTGTGCATGGCGCCTCCGCGGCTCATTGTCGCGCTCGCGGCCTCATTTGACCCAGAGCCGGAGCGCGTCCCAGGCGCGGCCGAAGATGCCGCTCTGCTCGACGGCCGTCATCACGACCAGCGGCACCTCGGCGACCTGCGTCCCGCCTGCCGTCGTCACGACGATCCGGCCGACGCGCTGTCCCTTGGCCAGCGGCGCGACCAGCGGGTCACTGCGCTCGACCTTGGTCTGGAGCTTGCCGCCCTCGCCCTTGGGCACGCTCAGGAACACCGGGCCGGCGGCGCCGAGGTTCACGGTGCTCTCCTTGCCCTTCCAGATCTGCGGAGCGGCGATCACCTTGCCGTCCTCGAACAGGCGCATCGTGTCGAAGGCCAGGAAGCCCCAGTTGAGGAGCTTCTGGCTCTCGTTGGCGCGCGCCTCCATCGACGTGGTGTTGAGCACGACGGTCATGATCCGGCGCTTGCCCGCGCCGCCCGTCGGCCCGAGGTTGGGGAAGTCTCGCTGCGCCGTCGCCAGCAGGCAGTAGCCGGCTGATTCGGTATAGCCGGTCTTCATGCCGTCGACCGTCGGGTCGCGGCGCAGCAGCAGGTTGCGGTTCGGCTGGGCGATGTTGTTGTACACGTAGTCCTTCAGCGAGTAGTACGGGAAGTACTCCGGGTAGTCGCGGATGATGTGCGCGGCGATCACGCCGAGATCGCGCGCGCTGCTGCGGTGGCCGGGCTCGGTGAGCCCGGTGACGTTCTTGAACGCCGTGTTCTTGAGACCCCAGGCCTGCGCCTGGCGGTTCATGATGCCGACGAAGGTCTCGACGGTGCCGGCGACGCCCTCGGCGAGCGCGACCGCCGCGTCGTTGCCGCTCTGCACGATCAGGCCGCGCAGCAGCTCGTCGACCTTCGGCGTCATCGTCGTGTCGATGAACATCAGCGAGCCGCCGCCCTTCCTCTCGCTCCAGGCGAGCTTCGAGACCGGCAGCGTCTGCTCGAGCGCGAGCTTCTTCTCGCGCAGCGCGCCGAAGACGACGTAGGCGGTCATCAGCTTGGTGAGCGAGGCCGGATCGGCCGGCGCGTCGGCGTTGCGCTCGGCCAGGGTCTGGTTCGTGGTCAGGTCGAGGACGATGAAGCTCTTGGCGCCGACTTCGGGCGGCTGCGGCGTTTGCGCGGCCGCGGTGAAGGCGACGAAGAGGAGCAGCGCGGCCAGAGGCGCGCGCAGCGAAAGACGGGAAATCGGCATGGGAAGAGGTCGCAGTGAGGAGGACGGAGGCGGTCAGACCGCATCGAGATCGCGCAGTTCACGCACGATGACTGTTTTGAGCAATCCGAGCTGGCCATGGAAGAAGTGGCCGACACCCGGAAACACGATGACGGGCAGGTTCTGCGGCCGGGCCCAGTCGAGCGTGGCTGCGAGCGGCACGACGTCGTCGCTTTCGCCATGGATGACGAGCGTGTCGGCCGGCACGCCGCCGACCGGTTGCTTCTCGGTCGACGGCCCGACGAGGACGAGCCGGCGCGGCCTGGCCGCGGCGTCGAGCCGATTCGCCGCGGTGACCGCGACGTAGCCGCCGAACGAGAACCCTGCGAGGACGAACTGCACCCCGGCGAACTCGGGCCGCGCCCGCCACGCAGCGATCACGGCGAGGGCATCGTCGACCTCGCCGCGGCCATCGTCCCACGTGCCCTCCGACGCGCCGATGCCGCGGAAGTTGAATCGCACGCTCGCCCAGCCGAGGCCGAGGCAGGCGCGCGCGATCGTCTGCACGACCTTGTTGTCAAGCGTGCCGCCCGACGGCGGATGCGGATGGCAGATGACGGCGAGGCCGCGCGGCGCCGCCTCGGGCCGATCGACGGCGCACTCGATGCGGCCGGCCGGCCCGTCGACCGTCTCGCGAACGGTGCGCGGCGTCATGGCGTGGGCGCGGTGCTAGCGGCCGACGTCGGGTGGCAGCACGAGTCGCTCGACGACTTTGCCGGCGACCAGGTGCGAGTCGACGATCTCGTCGACGTCGGTCTCGTCGACGAAGGTGTACCAGACGCCTTCCGGATAGACCACCGCGACCGGGCCGCCTGCACAGCGATCGAGGCAGCCGGCCTTGTTGACGCGCACCTCGCCCGGACCCGAGAGGCCGAGCTTCTTGATGCGCGACTTGCAGTGGTCGAAGCCGGCCTTGGCGCCGTCGTGGGCGCACGACTTCTCGCCGTTCTCACGGTCGTTGAGACAGAAGAAGATATGACGTTCGTAGTAGCTCATCGCGGGATTCTAGAAGCCGGTGCCGCGCGGCTCGCGCGCCGCCAACCGCGCCAGCAGGTAGGTCAAGGCCGCGTACGGCCACAGCCACCCGACCCACTGCGCCGCGCCGTGGAAGCGGATGAACCGGCCCTGCTCCCAGCCCTGCAGGCTCTGCGCGAAGTACGGATCGGCGGGCGCCTGGGCGACGAGCATCACCAGCGCGGACAGCGCGATCAGGCCGAAGCCGGCGGCGACGCGCCGCGGCACGAGGCTCAGCAGCAGCGCGACGCCGGTGCCGACGGCGAACGCCTGCAGCGCCTGCAGCGTCGTCCACGCGAAGGCATGCGTCGGACCGAAGTTGAGCGCGGTTGAGAGCGTCGTCGTCGCCGCGCCGAGCAGCGCCGCGCCGACGACGAGCAGCGTGCGGCGCCAGCCCGGCATCGCGATCGTGAACGCGATCAGGCACGGCGCGATCAGCCCGAGGGCGACGATCGAGAACTCGGTCGCCAGCGAGAGCGACGGAATCGCCGCGTCGCCGACGCGCGCCACGACGGTCGTCCAGCTCTCGGTCCAGGCCGCCATCGGCGTGCCGCGCAACGACTCGGCCATGAACGGCAGCAGCCGGCCGATGACGTGGCCGAGGCCGAACGGCACCGCCGTCGGGAAGAGCAACCCGATCGGCCACAGGACGAGCAGCGCAAGGCCGCCCGCGCTGCGCGCGACGAACCAGCGGTCGCGCAGGCGCTGCCAGCGCTCGATGCCGCCGCGCCAGTTGAGCGCCGCGCCGATGGCGACGCCGAGCGCGGCGCCCGCGGCGTTGAGGGCGAGGTCGACGTTCGATGCGACGCGGGTCGGCAGGTAGTTCTGCAGCGTCTCCATCGCGAACGACAGCAGCGTCGCGCCGACGCAGGCCAGCGCTGCCGCGACGCTCGCGCCGCGCCCGCCGCGGACGCCGGCGACGAAGAACAGGAAGCCGAGCGGCAGGTAGCCAAGCAGGTTGGAGATGAGGTCGAAGCTCGTCCACCAGCGCGGCCAGCCGAGCAGGAGATAGTCGAACGGCGCGGCACCGGGCACGCGCCAGCCGATGAACGGATACAGACTCGCGTAGACGATCAGCGCGGCGTAGAGCCACGCGAGCGGAACGGCGGAGCTGCGGTGGCGCGCCATTCCTAAGTTAGCCGACCGGCCGGACGCCGGGCCGCCCCAAGGCCGGCCGCGCCCCCTCGCGGGGGCAGCGACCGCAGGGAGGCGCCATCGGGCGCCGTCACGAAAACGGCTTGACGACGACGAGCACCACGATCGCCGTGAACAGCAGCACCGCCGCTTCATTGAACATCCGGAACCAGCGCTCGCTGCGCACGTTGGCGAACTCCTCGAACTTGCGGAGCAGCGACCGGCACGCGTGGTGATAGCCGATGGCGACGAGGACCAGCACGATCTTGGCGTGCAGCCAGTAGCTGTGCGGCCCCTTGCCGATGCCGTAGCCGAGCCAGAGTGCGAGCCCGAGCGCGATCGCGACGACCATCAGCAGGCCCGAGAAGCGATACAGCTTCCTCGCCATCATCAGCAGGCGCTCGCGCTCGGCATGGCTGTCGGCCGGCACGGTGGCGAGATTGACGAAGATCCGCGGCAGGTAGAAGAGGCCGGCGAACCAGCTGCTGACGAAGACGATGTGGAGCGCCTTGACCCACAGATACGATGAACCCATCGCCGGATTATCGGTGGCGCTCGAAGCCCTCCGCGACGGCGCTGCCGCCTCCGCCGTGCAAGGGCGCATCCTGCCCACCGCCCTCTAGAATCGCGCCCGTGCTGACGCCGCCGCCCTACCCCGCGAGCCGCCCGCGACGCCTGCGTCGCGACGCCTGGAGCCGCGAACTCGTGCGCGAGTCTCGCGTGCATCCGAGCGACCTGATCCTGCCGGTGTTCGTGCTCGACGGCCACGGCATCACGCAGGACGTCGCCTCGATGCCGGGCGTCCAGCGCGTCACGCTCGATCGCCTGTTGCCGATCGCCGAGGAGTGCGTCCGCCTCGGCGTTCCGGTGCTCGCGCTCTTCCCGGTGCTCGAGCCCTCGCTCAAGACAGAAGACGGCCGCGAGGCGTTCAACGCCAAGGGACTCGTGCCGACGGTCGTGCGTGCACTGAAGCAGCGCTTCCCCGAGCTCGGCGTGATGACCGACGTCGCTCTCGACCCGTTCACGACCCACGGCCAGGACGGCCTCCTCGACGCCACCGGCTACATCGTCAACGACGAGACCGTCGCGGTGCTCGCGAAGCAGGCGCTGGTGCAGGCCGAGGCCGGCGTCGACATCGTCGCGCCGAGCGACATGATGGACGGGCGCATCGGCGCGATCCGCGCCAGCCTCGAGGAGGCCGGCCACATCCACACGCGGATCATGGCCTACAGCGCCAAGTACGCGAGCGCCTTCTACGGCCCGTTCCGCGACGCCGTCGGCTCGGCCGCGAACCTCGGCAAGAGCAACAAGAAGGTCTACCAGATGGACCCGGGCAACAGCGACGAGGCCCTGCGCGAAGTCGCGCTCGACATCGCCGAGGGCGCCGACATGGTGATGGTCAAGCCCGGCCTGCCGTACCTCGACATCGTGCGCCGCGTGAAGGACGAATTCCGCCTGCCGACCTTCGCCTACCAGGTGAGCGGCGAGTACGCGATGCTCAAGGCCGCCGCCGAGCGCGGCTGGCTCGACCACGACCTGACGATGATGGAGACGCTCGGCGCGTTCAAGCGCGCCGGGGCCGACGGCGTCCTCACCTACTTCGCGCTCGAAGCGGCGCGCCTGCTTCGGCGCAGCGAATAGGTTTCGATCGCCGATGACGCAGGCGGTCCGCGCGTTTCACATCGTCGGCGACCAGTTCGTCGAGCTCGACGCGTTGCCGGAGGCGCTGCCGCCGACCGGCTATCTCTGGGTCGCGAGCGCGCGGCCGGCGTTCGAGGCGGAGCTCGGCGCGGTCCAGGCCTTGCTGCAGACCTGGACCGGATCGCAGCTCTACGAGCTGCACGTCGCCGACCTGCTCAACCCGCAGCTGCCCTCTGCCTTCGACTACACGTCAGCGTACGACCTGCTCGTGTTCCGGCGCCTGGCCGCGGGCACGGGCGCGGCGGTCGACCAGGACGGGCCGACGTCGAAGGGCCAACAGAACGCGATCGACCTGATCGACACCAGCCCGGTCGGCTTCGCGGTCTTCGACCGCGTCCTGCTCACGGTGCATCCGACCGATTGCCAGGTGCGCGAGTTCTTCGCCAGCCGCCTGCAGAGCCGCACCCAGACGGCCGAAGGCCGCGCCAGCGCGCGCATGCCGACGGGCCCGGCCGACCTGATGCTGCGGATGGTGAACTTCATGGTCGACAGCTACCTCGAGCTGCGACGTTTGCTGACCAAGCAGCTCGACGAGCTGCAGGAGCAGCTCTTCGGCGCGCGTGGCCGACCCAACAGCTGGCGCCTCGTCCTGAACTCGCGCAACGCGCTGCATCTGCTCGAGGACACGTGCGAGGACCAGCGCGCCGCGATCACCGAGTGGATCGACGCCCTCGAGGAATGGCCGCAGGACGATGCCGAGGCGGTGCGCCGCGAGCGCGAGCAGTTGCGCGTACGATCGCGCGATGTCCTCGAGCACATCGAGCGCGTGCTTTCGCACGTGCGCCGACTCGAGGCGTCCTCCGAGACCGCGGTGCAGATGCACTTCTCGGAGCAGGGCAACCGCACCAACAACATCATGCGCACGCTCACCGTGCTGACGGCGATCTTCCTGCCGCTCAACCTCGTGACCGGCTTCTTCGGCATGAACTTCGTCGGCCTGCCGCTGATCCACAGCCCGACCGGCTTCTGGGTCGTGTTCCTCGTCATGCTCGCGCTCGGCGTCGGCATGAGCGTCTTCTTCTGGCGCAAGCGCTACCTGGGCCGGCCCTGAGCGCTGACCGGTCGCCCGAGTTCGTGTTCGACCGGCGGCGCGTGGCGCTGCTGGCACTGCTCACGGTCGCGTGGGGCGTCAACTGGCCGGTGATGAAGCTCGGCGTCACGGGTTTCGCACCGTTGTCGTTTCGTGCCATTTCGATGTGGATCGGCCTGCCCGTGCTCTGGCTCGTGCTGCGCGCGATGCGCGTGCCGCTGGCGATCGACAAGCGCGACTGGCCGCAGGTGGCCGGCCTCACCTTCACCAACATGCTGGTCTGGCACGTCCTCGCGATCCTGTCGATCCAGGCGCTGTCGTCGGGCCGGGCGGCGATCCTCGGCTACACGATGCCGATCTTCTCCGCGCTCTGGGGCGTGGCTCTCTTCGGCGAGCGCCTGAGCGCGCGCCACGTCGCCGGCATCGTCGCCGCCGGCGCCGGCGTCTCGCTGTTGCTGTGGCACGAGTTCGGCTCGCTGGCCGGGCGACCGCTCGCCGCGCTCGGCATGCTCGGCGCGGCCGCCGTCTGGGCCCTCGGCACGCAGCAGATGCGGCGCACGACGATCGCCGCGCCGACCATGGCGATCGCCTTCTGGATGACGGCGGCGAGCGCGGTCACGATGACCGTTCTCTCGACGCTCTTCGAGCGGGACCGCTGGAGCGCGCCCGGCCCATCGACTTGGGCGGCGCTCGTCTACAACGCGGTGCTCATCTTCGGCATCGCCCAGCCGATCTGGCTGGTCATGGCGCGCAACCTGCCGCCGGTCGCGTCGAGCATGTCGGTGATGATGATCCCGGTCCTCGGCACCGTCGCCGGCGCCTGGTGGCTCGGCGAGCAGCTGCATTGGCAGGACGGCGCGGCGATCGTGCTCGTGATCGCCGCGATCGCCGCGGTGATGTGGCCGTCACGGCCGGCACGGGTCGATGGCGCTGCTACCCCGCCGGTGCCCGACCGCGCGGGCTGAGCAGCCCCCGATTCGCGGGGTGGTCCGGCGATGTTCTTTCGATAGAGTGAATCGACCAGGCGCCTTCTCGGGTGTCGATCATCACGAAGGACAGACATGGGTGCCAAGGCATGGCGAAAAACTCTGTGCGGCCTGGCGATCTTCGCCGCCGCGGTGCCGGCGGGGGCCGCCGTCTGCGTCGCCGGCAGCGTCGGCAGCTACGTCGTCCTCGGGGCGACGGGATGCACGGTCGGCGGGCTGACCTTCTCCGACTTCGTCGTCGATGCCTTTCCCGGCCCGACCGCACAGCAGATCGCGCCGGGCTCGCTCTCCCTTGCTCCCATCGCGGGCGGGTTCACGCTGTCGAGCCGCGCCGGGATCGTCGCTGATGCAGGCGATCTCTTCGGCTTTCGCCTGTTGTTCAACGTGTTCGGGCCGTCGCTGACCGGAGGCACCGTGGCCTTCGGCCCCGACCGGTCGGCAACAGGCGACGGAGTGTTGACGGCCCTGCTCGACGCGGGGGCGGCGGGAAACGCCATTGCCGTTGTCATCGACGGGTTCCAGGACACGCCCGCATCCTTCGCGTCGGCCGCGACGGGCAACTACGCCGCGTTCCTCGAGCTCGGAATCGACGGCGGCACGGACGGCTCGGCGGCTCTCGGGCCCGAGCTCGCGTCGCTGACGTTCGCGGCCGGCAACATCGCTCCCGTGCCGGAGCCGGAGACCGCCCTGTTGACCCTGTCGGGGCTGATCGTCCTCGCTGCGCGGCGTCGGCGCACGGCCGCTGCCTGATTCAAGTCGCGTCCGCGCATCGCGCGGCGAAAAGAAGGACCATGACCATGAAGCTCCCCGTTCGTCATCTCGTCGCCCATGCCCTGCTCGTTGCCTGCATCGGCGCGGCGCAGGCCTCGAGTCATCGCGAGGCGCCCATCGTCGCCCTCGACCAGAAGGCCGACATCACCGACCTGTATGCGTTCCGCAGCTACGACGGCAACCCGGCGCCGCGCATCACCTTCATCCTCAACGTCGATCCGTTCCTCGAGCCCGCGAACGGACCGAACTGGTTTCCGTTCGACCCCGACATCCTCTACGAGATCAAGATCGACAACAACAACGACGCGTCCGAAGACATCGTCTTCCAGTTCCGGTTCACCACGGAGCAGCGCGCACCGAACCTGTTCCAGGTCTACGCCGGCGCAGGCAGCGGCATCGTCGCGCCCGGTAACTCCCCGTCGCCGGTCGCGCCGGGAACGCTGATCGTCCCGCCCCGGATCGACAGTTTCGACAGCCCCGGTCTGGGCCAGCGACAGAGCTATACCGTGACGATGGTCAAGAACGGCGTCGCGACGCCGATCCTCAACAGCACGGGCGGACCGTTCTATGCCGTGCCGGCCAATGTCGGTCCGCGCACGATGGACTACAACGCCCTGTTCGCGCTCGCGACCTACACCTCCAGCGTCGCCGGCGTGAAGGTGTTCAGCGGGACGGTGGACGATCCGTTCTTCATCGACCTCGGCGCCGCCTTCGACACCTTCAACCTTCGGTCGGCCGTCAACGGTGGCGTGTTGTCTCCTGCGCAGGACGCGTCGCTCACGAATATCGCCTCCGACTCGGTGTCCGGCTACGCGGTGAACACCATCGCCATCGAGGTTCCCGTCGCGATGCTCACGCGCACGGGCAACCTCGAGAACTCAACCTCGGTCGCCGCGACGATCGGCGTCTGGGGGACGACCTCGCGTCCGCGCACGACCCTGCGCCGGTCGCCGCTGCCGCCGATCAGCTCGGGCACCTACGCGCAGATCCAGCGTCTGGGCAATCCGCTCGTCAACGAGCTGCTGATCGGGACCGGCTTCAAGGACAGGTTCAGCATGGACGCCCCGAAGAACGACAGCCAGTTCGCGGCGTTTTTTCTCGACCCCACGCTTGCGCGTGTCCTCAATGCGGCGACCGGCGGGGCCATCAGCATCCCGACGCCGCCCCGTGTCGACCTGCTGCCGCTCGTCACCTACGCGCCGCCGATCGCCGCTCCCGGCACCCCGGCAGGTCCCGTGGCCGACATGCTGCGACTCAACACAGGGGTCGCTCCCACGCCGACGGCGAACATGTCGCGGCTCGGCCTGCTGGGCGGCGACCCCGCTGGGTATCCCAATGGACGCAGGCTCCAGGACGACGTCGTCGATATCGCCCTGCGTGTCGTCGTCGGGGTGCTGAACCCGGCCTTCAACATCTCCCCCAACAACCGGCTGGGCGACGGCGTGAACGTCAACGACGTGCCGTTGCGCACGACCTTCCCCTACGTCGGCAACGCGCCGAGCGGCCGCGACCGGCGCCACATCGATCCGGCCGAGCCCGGCTGTACGCAGGGCGCCGGGTTTAGCTGCGCGCCGTGATCGTCGCCACGGCGACAGCGAATCTGGCGAGCGCGACCGTGCAGATATCGGTGTCGACGCTCCGCGTCTACGCGTAGGGATCGGCCACGCCGAGTCCAACGAGGATCTCGGTCTCACGCCTTTCCATGCGGGTGGCGTCGTCATCGGCCTCGTGATCGAAGCCCTGCGCATGCAGCACTCCGTGCACGAGCAGGTGCGCATAGTGCGCGGCGAGCGCGATGCGCTGGGTCTTCGCTTCCCGCTCGACCACCGGAGCGCACAGAACCAGGTCGGCGCTGAGCGCCGGCTCGGTCGCATAAGGGAACGTCAGGACGTTGGTGGCATGGTCCTGGCCGCGGAACGCGCGATTCAGCGCTAGGCCTTCGGCCTCGTCGACGATGCGCACCGTGATCTCGGCCGACACCTCCAGCGCAGCGCGGATCGAGCGCGTGACGTCGGCCCGGGACAGGACGCCGCGATGGCGGGCGTCGACGAACTGGAGCGAGAGGCGCAGCGCAGGCCGCGCCGGCCGACGCCGGGCATCGGCCGCCGGCGCGTCAGTCCCGCGCTTGGCCCGCCGCGTCATAGGCCTCGACGATGCGCGCGACGAGCGGGTGCCGGACGACGTCGGCCGAGGTGAAGCGCGTCGTCGCGATGCCCTTGACGTCGCGCAGCACGCGCTCAGCGTCGACGAGGCCCGAGACCGTGCCCTTGGGCAGGTCGATCTGGCTCGTGTCGCCTGTGACGACGGCCTTGGCGCCGAAGCCGATCCGGGTCAGGAACATCTTCATCTGCTCGGTCGTCGTGTTCTGCGCCTCGTCGAGGATGACGAAGGCGTGGTTGAGCGTGCGGCCGCGCATGAAGGCGAGCGGCGCGACCTCGAGCGTGCCCTTCTCGAACGCCTTGCCGACGCGCTCGACGCCCATCAGCTCGTAGAGCGCGTCGTAGAGCGGACGCAGGTACGGGTCGACCTTCTGCGCGAGGTCGCCGGGCAAGAAGCCGAGCCGCTCGCCGGCCTCGACCGCCGGCCGCGTCAGGATCACGCGCTGCACGGCGTTGCGCTCGAGGGCATCGACGGCGCAAGCGACGGCGAGATAGGTCTTGCCCGTGCCGGCCGGGCCGATGCCGAAACTGATGTCGTGGGCGAGGATGTTCTTCAAGTAGGCGATCTGGTTCGGCGTGCGGCCGACGAGATCTGGGCGGCGCGTGCGCAGGCGTAGGTCCGGGCCGGCATCGGCGGCAGAGCTCGCAGGATCGGCGAGCGCGGCCGCTCCGGCGTGTCGCGATACCGACGCATCGCCGCGACCGCCGTCGTCGCTCATCGTCTCGAGGATCGCGAGCTCGACTTCCTCGGCGCCGATCGGCTGCGCGGCGCGGCCGTAGAGCTGCTGCAGCAGGACGACCGCGCGCTCGGCGAGGCCCTTGGCGCCCTCGACCCGGAACGACTCGTTGCGGCGCTGGATCTTGACCTCGAAGGCCGCGGCGATCGTCTTGAGGTGCTCGTCGAAGCTGCCCGCGAGGTTGGCGAGACGGGCGTTGTCGAACGGAATGAAGGCGTGGCGAAGGATCACCGTGCATTGTCGCCAATCGGGCTTTGCAGCGCGCCCCGCGATAATCGGGCCCATGATCGGACGACTCGTCGGGACCCTCGCGGAGAAGACGCCGCCGCAAGTGCTCCTCGACGTCGGCGGCGTCGGCTACGAGGTCGACGTGCCGATGAGCAGCTTCTACAACCTGCCCGCGCTCGGCGAGCGCGTCACGCTGCTCACCCACTTCGTCGTGCGCGAGGACGCGCAGGTGCTGTTCGGCTTCCTCACCCACGAGGAGCGCGCGACGTTTCGCCTGCTCGTGAAGATCTCGGGCGTCGGTCCGCGCACGGCACTCTCCATCCTCTCGGGCCTGTCGGTCGACGAGCTCGCGCGCGCCGTGAGCCTGCAGGAGAGCGGGCGCCTCATCAAGGTGCCGGGCATCGGCAAGAAGACCGCCGAGCGGCTGCTGCTCGAGCTGAAGGGCAAGCTCGGCGATGCGGTGACGACGCCGATGAGCGTGACGTCGAGTGCGCAGGCCGACATCCTGCAGGCGCTGATCGCGCTCGGCTACAGCGACCGCGAAGCGACGGCGACGCTGAAGACGCTGCCGGCCGACGTCGAGGTCTCGGCCGGCATCAAGCTCGCGCTGCGCGCGCTCGCGAAATAGCGCGGCCCGCGGCGCATCCGCCGCCGGTCAATGCATGTGCATCGGAGCGGCGTCCTGCGCCTTCGCCTGCACGACGACCGTCACCTCGACCGTGCCGGCATGCTCGAACTGCAGCGTCATCGGAAAGCTCGTGCCTTCCTTCAGCGGCTCCTTCAGCCCGACCAGCATCAGGTGCAGGCCCGCCCCCGGCTTCATCTGCACCTTCGCCTTGGGCTCCAGGGCAATGCCGTCGATCTCGCGCATGCGCATCACGCCCTGCGCGTCGACGCTCATGGTGTGGATCTCGACGCGCGTCGCGACCGGCGAACTCGCGCGCACCAGCTTGTCGGCGACGGTGCCGGTGTTCTCGAGCGCTGCGAAGTAGGCAGCACCGGTGGTCGTGCCCGGAATCGTCGGCGTCGCGAACGGATGGGCGATGGCGATGTCGCCGGCCTTCGCGCCGTGCGCGAGCGCGGGAAGTGAGACCGCGACGAGGAGCGCGGCGAGCGCGTGGCGCAGGGCAGAGTTCATGCGAACGAGTCTAGCGCGCGCCCTTTGGCGGCCCGTCGCGGTGACCATAATCGGCGCATGAGCATCCAGACCGACGAGTTCGCGCCCGGCCCGCAGGCCGCACGCGGGCCGGCCGCGGGCACGGCCGTGCGGGTCGTGAGCGGCGCCACCGGCTCGCCGAACGAGGAAGCGATCGAGCGCGCGCTGCGGCCCAAGGGCCTCGCCGAATACGTCGGCCAGGCGAAGGCGCGCGAGCAGCTCGAGATCTTCATCGGCGCGGCCAGGATGCGCGGCGAGGCGATGGACCACGTGCTGCTGTTCGGCCCGCCCGGGCTCGGCAAGACGACGCTCTCGCACATCATCGCGACCGAGCTCGGCGTCAACCTGCGCTCGACCTCGGGCCCGGTGCTCGAGAAGCCGAAGGACCTCGCGGCGATCCTCACCAACCTCGAGAAGAACGACGTCCTCTTCATCGACGAGATCCACCGGCTCTCCCCGATCGTCGAGGAGATCCTCTATCCGGCGCTCGAGGACTACCAGATCGACATCATGATCGGCGACGGCCCGGCGGCGCGCTCGATCAAGCTCGAGCTGCAGCCGTTCACGCTGATCGGCGCGACGACGCGCGCCGGCATGCTCACCAACCCGCTGCGCGACCGCTTCGGCATCGTCGCGCGGCTGGAGTTCTACACGGCCGAGGAGCTGGCGAAGATCGTCCGCCGTTCCGCCGGCCTCCTCAATGTGCCGATCGACGGCGAGGGCGGCTTCGAGATCGCGCGCCGCTCGCGCGGCACGCCGCGGATCGCCAACCGGCTGCTGCGGCGCGTGCGCGACTACGCCGACATGAAGGGCGACGGCCGCATCACCAAGCCGCTCGCCGACAAGGCGCTGGCAATGCTCGACGTCGACCTGCACGGCCTCGACGTGATGGACCGGAAGCTGCTCGAAGCCGTCATCCATCGCTTCGACGGCGGTCCGGTCGGCCTCGACAACGTCGCCGCGGCGATCGGCGAGGAGCGCGACACGATCGAGGACGTGATCGAGCCGTTCCTGATCCAGCAGGGCTTCCTGCAGCGCACGCCGCGTGGCCGGGTCGCGACGCTCGCGGCGTACCGGCATCTCGGCGTGGCGCCGCCGAAGTCGAGCGGCGGGTTGTTCGGCGAAAGCGCCTGACCGGCGACTTCGACAAACGCACACCGCGAGCAGGTCGCGAGGCCGGGCCGACATCGTTTGTCACGACATCGACGGTTCTCTTCAAGATCAGCAATCCGGCAGGCCACGACGCGGCTCAAGCTGCGCCACGTCCTTTCCGAAAGCTCGTCATGGGCACCCGATTCGTCACCGTTCTCGCCGCGATCGCCTGGGTCGCGTCACTGCTTGCCTGCGGCGGC
>JAYTHL010000004.1:0-2168 GCA_043732605.1 Rhizobacter sp.
GCCGGCGACGGCCAGAACCTCGCGCCGGTGCAGATCACCGGCAGCCGCGCCGACGACGTCCAGGAGCGGCGCAACTCGACCGCGGCCAAGATCATCATCGGCCGCGAGGAGATCGATCGCTTCGGCGACTCGACGCTCGGCGACGTGCTCAAGCGCCTGCCCGGCGTGACGATCCAGGGACGGCCCGGCCGCGGCGGCGCGATCCGCCTGCGTGGCCTGGGCAACGGCTACACCCAGATCCTGCTCGACGGCGAGCGCGTGCCGCCGGGCTTCTCGCTCGACTCGCTCTCGCCCGACCAGATCGAGCGGATCGAGATCCTGCGCGCACCGACCGCCGAGACCGGCGCGCGCGCGATCGCCGGCACGATCAACATCGTCACGCGCGAGGGCTACAGCAAGCGCGTCAACGACCTGCGCCTGACGGCGGCGTGGGAGAACCAGGCGCTGCAGCCATCGGTCGCGTGGACGCGCAACATCGTCGCCGGCGACTGGACCGTCAACTACTCGCTCACCGCGTTCGCGCAGAACCGCGACAGCAGCAGCACGACCACGACCGACGACGTCCGCCTCGACGACGGCAGCGCCCGGCTCGGCCAGGTCGACGACGGCTCGGTGCGCGAGCGCCGCCATGGCCTGCACGCCACCGGCCGCCTGCAATGGCGCGGCGAGGGCGGGATCGACCAGATCAACCTGATGCCGATCCTCGTCTACGGCAGCGGCCGCACGCACCGGCAGGGGCATCTCACACAGACGTGCCCCGACGTCGTGCCGCCGTGCGATCCGGTGCCCTACGACACGAGCGCGACCGAAGGCAGCGGCAGCTACTCGCTCGCGCGCCTGAACGCGCAATGGAACCGTCGCATCGCCAGCGGTGGCCGGATCGAGACGCGCGCGGGCGTCGGCCAGGCGTACCAGCCGAGCCACAGCTTTCGCACCGAGACGACCAACGGCGCCGTCTCGCGGACCTTCGAGGACACCGGCGCATCGCGCGACACGAGCTACTCGACGAGCATCAAGCTGACGACGCCGATGTTCGACGACCACAGCGTCGTGAGCGGCGCGGAGTTCGAGCTCAACCGGAGGAACGATTCGCGCAATCCGCTCGAGAACAACGCGCCGGTCGCGAGCGACTTCGGCGACGACCTGTCGGCGCGGGCGCTGCGCTACGCCGTCTACGCGCAGGACGAGTGGAACCTGTCGCCGAACTGGGCCGCGCACGCCGGCCTGCGCTGGGAGGCGATCGCGACGCGCGGCAGCGCCGCGCAGGGCCAGCCCGACGCGAGCAACCGCAGCAGCGTCTGGACGCCGCTGCTCCACGCCGTGTGGAAGCCCGACCCGAAGGGGCGCGACCAGGTCCGCTTCAGCCTGACGCGCAGCTACCGCTCGCCGACGCTCTCGAACCTGATCGCACGCACGAGCTACAACACGCGCTTTTCCGTCACCGGACCGAACCTGCCGACGCAGCCCGACCGCGCCGGCAACCCCGATCTCAAGCCCGAGCTCGCCAACGGCATCGACATCGCGATCGAGCGCTATCTCGCCGGCAGCGGCCTGCTGAGCGCCAACGTGTTCCGCCGCAACATCACCAACTACATGCGCAGCGTGACGACGCTCGAGACGGTGTCGTACTCGGGATCGAAGCGCTACGTGCTGCGGCCCGAGAACGTCGGCGACGCGGTCACCGAAGGGGTCGAGCTCGAGGCCAAGTTCCGCATGAGCGATCTCTGGCCGGAGGCGCCGCGCGTCGACGTCCGCACCAACGCGAGCTTCTTCCGCTCGCGCGTCAAGGGCGTGCCCGGCCCCGACAACCGCCTCGACCAGCAGCCCGACTACACCGCCAACCTCGGCCTCGACTACCGCGTCCCGACCCTGCCGTTCACGCTCGGCGGCAACCTCAACTGGACGCCGGGCTACCTGACGCGCATCTCCGACGTGCAGACGGCGACGATCGGCAGGAAGCTGGTCGCCGACATCTATGGCTTGTGGACCTTCAGCCCGACGCTCGCGCTGCGCGCGACGGCGAGCAACCTCGCGGCGGCCGACTACGTCTACGGCAGCACCGTCGACGGGCCCGACTTCCAGGGCATCCCGGTGCGCGAGAGCTCACGCACGACGGCACCGACCTTCGTCAACGTGCAACTGCGGCTGGAGATGAAGCTGTAGGGCGG
>JAYTHL010000005.1:0-7432 GCA_043732605.1 Rhizobacter sp.
CGCGTCCAGCGGACGAGCTTCGTGCTCGGTTTCGCGAGCGCCGCGCTCGCCGGCGCGCTGGTCTCGATGCTCGAGCAGTTCTCGCCGTTCTCGGGCTTCCCGTTCACGATCGCCGGCTTCATCGTCATCATCCTCGGCGGCCTGGGCAACGTGAAGGCCGGCCTGCTCGCCGCGCTGCTGCTCGGCGCGATCGAGACCTACGGCGTCGCGCTGACGTCGGCGAACCTGCGCTCGGTGCTGCTCTACGGCAGCTTCGTCGGCGCGCTGCTGCTCTTCCCGAACGGCCTGTTCGCGCGGCGCGCGGCCAGGCGCTGAGGCAGAGTGCCGATGCGCGGGCTGTTCGCGAGCCGCGTCTGGACGGCGGCGCTCGCAGCGGGGGTGGTCGCACTCGCGGTGCTGCCGTTCGTGGCCGACGACTATCTGATCGGCGTCGGCCTTGCACTCCTCATGTGGCTCGCGCTCACCGAGAGCTGGTGCGTGCTCTCGAAGATGACCGGCTACGTCTCGCTCGGCTCGGTGGTGTTCTACGGGCTGGGCGCGACGCTGGTCGTCGTCACCTGGCAGAAGGTTCCGCTCTGGGTCGCCGTGCCCGCGGCGGGGCTGGTCGCGGCGGCGTTCGCAGCGCTCGTCGGCGGGCCGGTGCTGCGCGTGCGCGGGCCGTACTTCGTGATCCTCACCTACGGCCTGGCCGAGCTCGTCAAGTACAGCATCATCGCGGCCGAGTCGGCGGCGGGCACCGCGAGCCGCATCCTGTTCGGCGCGCCCGACCTGGTGACGATCTACTTCGCGATGTTCGCGCTGGCGCTGGCGGCGATCGCGCTGCTCGCGTGGGTGAGCGGCTCGCGCTTCGGCCACGGCCTCAGGTCGCTGCGCGAGAACGAGGAGGCGGCCGAGACGCTCGGCGTGCCGGTGGTGCGCTACAAGCTGGCCGCCTTCGTGCTCTCTGCAGCGATCCCCGGCATGGTCGGCGGCGTGATGGCGCTGCGCTCGACCTACTTCGTCGTCGGCCAGGTCTTCGATCCGATGCTGTCGGTGACCGTGATCGCGATGGCCGTGCTCGGCGGCGGCGACGACACGCGCGGGCCGCTGCTCGGCGTCGTTTTCCTCGCGCTGCTCTCGGAGCTGCTCTGGGCGCGCGCGCCGCTGCTCTACATGGTCCTGCTCGGCGCGATCCTGGTCGTGTTCGTGCTGCTCGTGCCCGACGGCCTCGTCGGACTCTTCGACCGGTCGGGGCGACGGCGCGTCGCCGGTTCGAAGGAAGCGTCGTGAGCGCACCGCTGTTGTCGGTGCGCGGACTCGGCAAGCGCTTCGGCGGCCTGGTCGCGCTTGCCGACGTGAGCTTCGACGTCGCCGAGGGCGAGACCGTGGGCGTGATGGGCGCCAACGGCGCCGGCAAGACGACGCTCTTCAGCTTGATCGCCGGCAACGCGCGGCCGACGACCGGGCGCATCGAGGTCGACGGCCGCTCGACCGCGGGGCTCTCGCCCGATCGCGTCTGTCGGCTCGGCGTCGGCCGCACGTTCCAGATCGTCAAGCCGTTCCCGGCGCTCACCGTGCGCGAGAACCTGCGCACGGCGGCGATGTTCGGTCGCGCCGCGATGCCGAACGCAGCTGCGGCGGATCGCAGCACGGAGGCCGTGCTCGACGCGCTCGGCCTAGCCGATGCGGCCGACGAGCCCGCCGGCACGCTGACGCTGTCGGGCCAGAAGCGGCTCGAGATCGCCCGCGCCGTCGCCACCGGTGCGCGCCTCGTCCTGCTCGACGAAGTCATGGCCGGCCTCACGCCGACCGAGGTCGCGCAGATGCTCGAGACGCTGCGGCGGCTGCGCGCGTCGCACGGCCTGACGCTGCTGGTCATCGAGCACGTCATGCGCGCGCTCATGGATCTCTGCGCGCGCATCGTCGTGCTGCATCACGGCGAGTGCATCGCGATCGGCACCCCGGTCGAGATCGGCGCCGATCCGCGCGTGCTCTCGGCCTATCTCGGGAGCTCGGTGTGAGTGCGCTGCTCGAGGTCGAAGGTCTCGTCGGCGGCTACGGCTCGACGCGCATCCTGCACGGCCTCACGATCGCCGTGCAGCCGGGCGGCGCGACCGCGCTGCTCGGCGCCAACGGCGCCGGCAAGACGACGCTGATGAAGACGCTGTGCGGCTTGTTGCCCGTCGCCGGTGGCCGCATCCGCTGGCGCGGCGAGGACATCACGCGCGCGTCGTGCGCGGAGCGCGTGGAAGCCGGGCTCGTCCTCGTGCCCGAGGGGCGGATGGTGTTCCCCGGTCTCTCGGTGCGCGACAACCTGCGCCTGGGCGGCGTCAACCCGCGTGCGCGGCCGAACGTGCGGCGCGGGCTCGAGCACGTCTACCACCTGTTCCCGATCCTGCGCGACCGCGACCACCAGCTCGCCGCGACGCTCTCCGGCGGTGAACAGCAGATGCTCGCGATCGGCCGCGGCCTGATGGCCGAGCCGACGCTGATGTTGCTCGACGAGCCGACGCTCGGCCTCGCGCCGCTGGTCGCCCTGCACATGTTCGATCTCGTGAAGACGCTCGCCGCCGAGTCGATCACCGTGCTGCTCGCCGAGCAGGACGTGCGGCGCACGCTGGCCGTCGCCGGCTACGGCTACGTGATCGAGAACGGCCGTGTCGCGCGTCACGCCGACGCCGGCACGCTCGCCGACGACCCGCAGATTCGCCAGGCCTACCTCGGACTGTGACGACCACCATGACAGCCACCGCCCCCTACCGCGTCCCCGGCGCGCCGGCACTCGCCCTCGATCTCGCCGGCGACGGCAGCGGCGGCCTCGTCCTCTTCATGCACGGCATCGGCGGCAACCGCAGCAACTGGCGCCGCCAGCTGCCCGCGTTCGCGCCGCACTTCTCGTGCGCCGCCTGGGACGCGCGCGGCTACGGCGCGAGCGACGACTACGACACGACGCTCTCGTTCGACGATTTCGTCGGCGACGTGCTGCGCGTGCTCGACCACTTCGGCGCCGCGCGCGCACACCTCGTCGGCCTGTCGATGGGAGGGCGGATCGCGATGCGCACGGCGCTGCTCCATCCAGACCGGGTCGCGACGCTGACGCTGGTCGACACGCACGAGGGCTTCACCGCGTTCTCGCCCGAGCAGCGCCAGGCCTTCGTCGACAGCCGCCGCGCGCCGCTGCTCGCCGGCAAGGAGCCGCGCGACATCGCCGACGCCGTCGCGCGCTCGCTCGTCGGCCCGCACGCGACGGCGGAGCACCTGCAGGAACTGGTCGAGAGCATCGCCTCGCTGCACAAGCTGTCGTACATCAAGTCGCTCCAGGCGACGGTCGATCAGGTCGACGTCGGCGACCTTCGCGCCATCACGGCGCCGGCGCATTTCATCGTCGGCGAAGACGATCCGCTGACGCCGCCGGCGATGCACGTCGAGATGGCGGCCAAGCTCGGCGGTGCGCCGGTGAGCGTGCTGCCGCGGGCGGGGCACCTCAGCAACATCGAGAACGGGGAGGGGTTCAACGCGGCTGCGTTGGCGTGGCTGGTGCCGCGGGCGCGGCTGGCGACAGCGCCGAACCGTTGGTCGACGGGTCGACCCGATCAGGACCCGCCGCCGGCCGCCTAGAAGGGCAGATCGGACATCCGATCGACTCGGCCAGAAGGACGTTGCCGGCAGACCGGATCGCGTCCGCGAACTCCTGGTCCTGTTCCGGCTTCACGCCGGGCGCGTCGAAGGTCAGATCGGACGAGACGACCTTCGCGCCCGCCTTGGCGAGAGAGCGCACCAGCTCGGCGTGGAGTGCGCGCGGCCACGCGCTCGGCTTGTCTGGCAGGCCCGGGTCGCGCGAGGATTGCTCGTCGACCGCGACGATGACGACATCGATCGGTGCGGCGACGGGGCCGCGGCCTCTGAACAGCCAGCTCAGCCCGAAGTCTTCCTCGAGCTCTTCTCCCGCCGGCGTCGCGGCGGCGAGCAATCCCGCGGCAGCGACGAGCAGCCCCAGCAGGATGGCGTTGGACGCGTGAGCGAGCGACTCGCGGTTCCAGAGGCGGAGAAGAAGCATCGAATCGACGATCGCGCAGGCCCTCTCGCGCAAACGGCGACTGCCCGACTTGCGCCACGAAAGAATTCGGGAGTCTGCGCGGCGACGCCGGCTTGCCCATCGGGGACTGGCATGAACGATGCCCATCGGCGAGGCGGCGCGCGTCAAGAATGCGTCGCGCCGCCGAGGAGGAAACGACGACGACAGCGCTCGCTCGTCTTCGTTGCACCCATGGTCCGACCCTCCTTCGCTTCAGCTTAGGCCGGCCGAGCGATGCGGCATCCTCAAGAGCAGCTAGGCTGTCTTCTCCCGCAGCAGCCGCTTCATCACCTTGCCGTTGGCGTTGCGCGGCAGCGGCGCATCGCTCCAGATGAAGCGCTCGGGCACCTCGTAGTCGGCGAGCTGCGCAGCGCAGTGCGCGCGCAGGGCCGTATCGTCGACGCCGCCGTCGGGCGCATACACCATTGCCTGCACCCGCTCGCCGAGCACCGGGCACGCGAAGCCGATCACCGCCGCCTCGACCACGCCCGGCCATGCCATCAGCACGTTCTCGACCTTGGCCGAGTACACCTTGTAGCCACCGCGGTTGAGCATGTCCTTCTTGCGGTCGACGACGCGCACGAAGCCGTCGGCGTCGATCGAGCCGAGGTCGCCCGAGTGCCAGAAGCCGGCGCTGAACTCGCGCGCCGTCGCCGCAGCGTTCGCCCAGTAGCCGGGCACGACCATCGGGCCGCCGATCCAGAGCTCGCCGGTCTCGCCGCGCGGCAGCTCGCGGCCATCGTCGTCCATGACGCGGATCTCGGCCGCCGGCAGGGCGACGCCGACCGAGTCGGCGTGGTCGCGGGTCCGGCCGGGCGGCATCATGGTCGCGGGCGACGTCGTCTCGGTCGCGCCGTAGGCGTTCTGCAGCGTCAGGCCGGGCAGGCGCGCCGCGAGCCCGTCGATGGTCGCGACCGGCATCGGCGCACCGCCGTAGCCGCCGACGCGCCAGGCCGACAGGTCGGCGCGCGCGAAGCCGCCCGAGAGCAGGCAGAGGCGATACATCGCCGGCACCATCAACGTGTAGGTCATGCGCGCGCGCGCGGCCAGCGCCACGAAGGCCTCGGCCTTGAATTCGGGCACGACGATCACCGCCCCGCCCGCACGCCACATCGCGGCGACGATCGCGACGAGTCCGGTGACGTGGCTCGCCGGCACGGCGAGCGCCGCGCGATCGTCGCGGCCGAGGCCCATGCAGGCCTCGAAGTGCAGCGCCGAGTGAACGATGTTGAGATGCGTCAGCATCGCGCCCTTCGGGTGGCCGGTCGTGCCCGAGGTGTAGAGGATCACGGCGACGTCGGTCTCGCGCGTCGGCGCGATGGCGGGCGCGGCGTCGCCGGCTGCCGGCCAGGCGATGAGCGCATCGGCCGCGACGCGCAGCGCGAGCGACGGCGCGTCGGCCGCGGTCGGCACGCGATCGGCCAGCGCATCGTCGAACACGATCGCCTTCGCCTCGCACTGGCCCGCGATGTAGGCCAGGCCGGGTCGCTGCTCGCGGATTCCGACCGGTACCGCGATCGCGCCGAGGCGCAGCAGCGCGAGCACCACGAAGACGAATTCGGGACGGTTGCCGAGCAGCATCAGGACGCGGTCGCCGACCGCGATGCCGCGCGCAGCGAAGCCGGCGGCGAGACGCTCGGCCTCCGCGCCGGTCTCGGCATAGCTCCAGCGACAGCCGTCGCAGACCACGGCGTCGCCCTGCGGATGCGCCTCGCGCGACTGCTCGAACATCGCCAGCACGCTCGCCGGCCGCTCGACGAAGCAGCGCACGACGCGATCGCCGAAGAGCGCCTCGTCGCGCATCGCCGGCACCGTCAGGTCGTGCCACGGACTCATGCCGCGGCCGCCTCGACGTTCGCGCCGCGCTCGATCTCGCACTCGCTGTCGACGAGCCGGCGCGAATGGTTGAGATCGCTCTGCGCGATCAGGACCGAGACCGCGCTGCCCTTCAGCGACGCGATGACTTCCGCGAGCCGCGTCGAGAGCGCCGGCGCGAGACCTTCGAACGGTTCGTCGAGGAGCAGCAGGCGCGTGCCGACGGCGAGCGCGCGGGCGAGGGCGACGAGCTTTTGCTGCCCGCCCGAGAGCAGCAGCGCACGCCGGCCGCGCATCTCGACGAGCTCGGGCAGGACGCGGTAGACCAGCGCCAGGCGCTCGGCTTCGTTCAGCGCGCGGTTCACCCACAGCGGCACGAGGATGTTCTCCTCGACCGTCAGCTCGGGCACAAGGCCGCGGTCTTCGGGCATGTAGCCGATGCCGAGGCCGGCGCGCGCATGGCGCGGCAAGGCGAGCAGGTCGTGGCCGTCGAAGACGACGCGTCCGCTCGTCGGCGCGAGGTGGCCCATCAGGCTCCTCATCAGCGTCGTTTTGCCCGCGCCGTTGTGGCCGACGAGGCCGACCATGCGGCCGCTCTCGACCGTCAACGTCAGCCCGCGCAGCGCGACGACCGACTCGATGGCGACGTGGAGCGACTCGACCTGCAGCATGGCGCGCTAGCCCGCTTCGGCGACGAGCGCGCCGGTGACGTGGCGGCGCACGTCGTCGTCGGCGAGGACGGTGGCGGGCGGCCCGTCGGCGATGATCCGGCCCGCGTAGAACGCGACGACGCGGCTCGCGTAGCGCTGGACGATGTCCATGTCGTGCTCGACGAAGAGGACGGTCATCGCCTCGTGGCCGAGCGCCGTCATCACCGTGTCCATCACCTGGAACTTCTCCTCGGCCGAGACGCCGCTGGTCGGCTCGTCGAGGAGCAGCAGGCGCGGCGTGCCGGCGAGCGCCATCGCGATGTCGAGGAGCTTTCGCACGCCGCCGGGCAGCTCGGCGACGCGACGACCGCGATGCTCGCCGAGCCGGAAGCGCACGAGCAGCGCATCGGCGCGCGTCACCGCCTCGGGGCGATGCGCCGGCTGCCAGAAGCTCGGCCGCGCGTCGTGGCAGGCGATCGCGACCAGCATGTTGTCGAGCACGGTGAGCTCGCCGTAGAGCTGCGCGATCTGGAACGAGCGCGCGACGCCCAGGCGCGTGATCGCGCGCGGTGCGAGCGCCGTGATGTCGCGGCCGTCGAGGTCGATGCGGCCGGCGTCGGGCTTGAGATAGCCGGTGATCATGTTGACGAAGGTCGTCTTGCCAGCGCCGTTGCTGCCGATCAGGCTGACGCGTTCGCCGGCCGCGATGCTGATGCTGATGTCGGCCGCCGCCACGACCGCGCCGAAGCGCTTGCCGACGCCGTGTGCTTCGAGCAGTGGTGTCATCGGCGTCATCTGGCGCTGCCCTTCATCCACAGCGAGCCGATGCCACGCGGCAGGAAGCGGATCACGAACAGCAGGAACAGGCCGAGTGCCAGCTGCCAGGTGTTGGGGAAGTAGGCGCTGGAAAACG
>JAYTHL010000006.1:0-7431 GCA_043732605.1 Rhizobacter sp.
CTGCCGCTCGCGAGCACCGCGCACCAGATGTTCATGCAGGCATCGACGGCCGGCTTCGCCAAGGAAGACGACTCGGCGGTGATCAAGATCTTCCCCGGCATCACGCTGCCTGGCGCCAAGGCATGACGCTCAAGCTCGGCTGCATCGCCGACGACTTCACCGGCGCGACCGACCTGGCGAACACCCTGGTGCGCGCGGGCATGCGCACGGTGCAGACGATCGGCGTGCCGCGCGCCGACGACGCGCTGGTCGATGCCGATGGCGTCGTCGTCGCGCTCAAGTCGCGGACCATCGATCCGGCCGATGCGGTGGCGCAGTCGCTGGCGGCGTGCCGCTGGCTCAAGGCGGCGGGCGCGACCCAGATCTACTTCAAGGTCTGCTCGACCTTCGACTCGACGCCGCGCGGCAACATCGGCCCGGTGCTCGAGGCGCTGATGGACGAGCTCGACTGCCGCTTCACGATCGCCACGCCGGCCTTTCCCGACAACGGCCGCACGGTGTTCAAGGGCCATCTCTTCGTCGGCGACGTGCTCCTCTCCGACAGCGGCATGCGCCACCACCCGCTGACGCCGATGACCGACGCCAATCTCGTGCGCGTGCTGCAGGCGCAGCTCGCGACGGCGCCGCGGTCGGGCAGGGCGCCGCGACGGGTCGGGCTCGTGGAGCATCGCGCGACCGGCATGTCGCCCGAGGCGGTGATGGCGCGATTCGCAGCGCTCGAGGCGCAAGGCGTCGCCATCGCCATCGCCGACGCTGTCGACAACGAGGACCTGCTGCGCCTCGGCGTGGCCGTCAAGGACATGGCGCTGGTCTGCGCCGGCTCGGGCCTGGCGATCGGGCTGCCGGGCAACTTCGGCCTCGTGCCGTCGCGCGACGCCGTGTCGCTGCCGACCGTGCGCGGCCCGGCCGCGATCGTTTCGGGCAGCTGCTCCGAGGCGACCAACGCGCAGGTCGCGGCGTTCCTGCAGTCGGGCGGAGCGGCCAGGCGCGTCGATCCGCTAGAGCTGGCTGCGGGCGACGACGCTGCGCTCGTTCGCGACATCGCGAATTGGGCCGCGGCGCAATGGGCCGCAGCGGCGGAGCGTCCGGTGCTGGTCTACAGCACGGCGCCGGCGCAAGCCGTCGCCGCGGCGCAGGCGCGGCTCGGCGCGCACGACACGGGCGCGCGACTCGAGGCGCTGCTCGCGTCGGTGACGCGGGCGCTGGTCGAGGCCGGCGCGCGCCGACTCGTCGTCGCCGGCGGCGAGACTTCGGGCGCCGCGGTCCAGGCGCTCGGCATCCGGCGCTTGCGCATCGGCGTGCAGATCGATCCCGGCGTTCCCTGGTGCCACGCCGCGCCCGGGATCGCCGCCGACGGCATGCACCTGGCGCTCAAGTCGGGCAACGTCGGCGCGGTCGACTTCTTCAGCCGCGCCTTCGCCGCCCCGACATGAGCGACGCCGCGCTGCGCGCCGAGCTCGTCCGCGTCGGCCGGTCGCTGTACGAGCGCGGCTACGTGCACGGCACGACCGGCAACCTGAGCGCGCGGCTCGACCACGGCTACCTGATCACTGCCACCGACGCGTGCCTCGGGGCGCTCGACGACGCGGCCATCGTCGAGGTCGATGCCGATGGCCGCCCTGTGACCGCGGACGCGCGGCCGAGCAAGACGCTGGCCCTGCACCTGCGCATCTACGCCGCTGAACCCGAGGCGCGTTGCATCGTCCACGCGCATTCGCACCATCTCGTGCGCGCCAGCCTCGCGATGCCGGTCGATGCGTCGCGCGACGACTTCCTGCCGCCGATCACGCCGTACTTCGTGATGAAGGTCGGCCATGTCCCGCTCGTCGCTTACGGGCGTCCGGGCGATCCGGCGGTCGGCGATCGCGTCGTCGCCGCGATCGAGCGCGCCAGGCAAGTGGGCGCGCCGATCCGCGCCGTGATGCTCTCTCGTCTCGGCCCCAACGTCTGGCATCGCACGCCGGCCGCGGCGATGGCCGTGCTCGAAGAGCTCGAGGAGACGGCGCGACTCTGGCTGACTGCCGACCCGACACCCGATCCGCTGTCTCCGGCGGCGATCGACGACTTGCGCGGCCATCTCGGCGCGCGCTGGTGACACCGAGGACTTCCATGCCCCGCTTCGCCGCCAACCTCAGCATGATGTACGCCGAGCTGCCGTTCCTCGAACGCTTCGCCGCCGCGGCGCAGGACGGCTTCGACGCTGTCGAGTTCCTGTTTCCGTACGAGTGGCCGGCGGCGACGCTTGCCGCTCTGCTCGCCGAGCACAAGCTGCAACAGGTGCTCTTCAACGCCTGGCCGGGCGACTTCGCCAAGGGCGAGCGCGGGATCGGCGGGCTGCCGGGCCGCGAGGCCGAGTTCAGGAGCGGCTTCGAGCGCGCGCTCGAGTACGCCGCCGCGCTCGCGTGTCCGCGCGTGCACGTGATGGCCGGCCTCGTGCCCGCGGGCACGGCGCGCGAGACGATGGGCCCGGTCTACCTCGAGAACCTCGACTGGGCCGCGCGCCGTGCGGACGATGCGAAGGTCGACGTCCTGATCGAGCCGATCAACACGCGCGACATCCCCGGCTATTTCCTCAATCGCCAGGACGAGGCGCACGCCGTGATTGCCGAGGTCGGCTCGTCGCGCCTCAAGGTGCAGATGGATCTCTACCACTGCCAGATCGTCGAGGGCGACGTCGCGATGAAGCTGCGCCACTACCTGCCGACCGGCCGCGTCGGCCACCTGCAGATCGCCGGCGTGCCGCTGCGCCACGAGCCCGACGTCGGCGAGCTCAACTACCCGTATCTCTTCGACCTGATCGACGAGCTCGGCTACGACGGCTGGATCGGCTGCGAATACCGGCCGGCGGCAGCGACGTCGGCCGGGCTCGGCTGGCTGCGCGCAGCGAGCGCCGCGCGCAGCTGACGTCGCTGGATCCATGAGCGAGCCCACGCGCATCGGCATCGTCGGCATCGGCGTGATGGGACTGCCGATCGCGCGCAACCTGCAGCGTCGCGGCCATCGGCTCGCGGTGCGCGACGTCGAGCCGGCGGCGGTCGCCGCGGCCGTGGCGATCGGTCTCGACGCCTGCGAGTCGCCCGCGGCGCTCGCCGTGCGCAGCGACGTGGTGATCGTCGTCGTGGTCGACGCGGCGCAGATCGACGACGTGCTCTTCGGCCCGGGCGGCGTCGCCGCCGCGCCGCGTGCGTCGGGCGATCGCCTCGCCGTGATGCTCTGCTCGACCATCGCCGCCGAGGACACCGAGCGCTTCCGCGACCGGCTTGCGCCGCATGCCATCGATCTTCTCGACGCGCCGATCTCGGGCGGCCCCGCGCGCGCCGGCGACGGCACGATGTCGATGATGCTGGCGTGCGATCCGGCACTGCGCGCGCGCCACGACGCGCTGCTGCACGACATGGCGGCCAAGGTCTTCTACATCGGCCCCAAGGTCGGCGACGCGGCGCGCACCAAGCTCGTCAACAACCTGCTGGCCGGCATCAACCTCGTCGCGGCGGCCGAAGCGTTGGCGCTCGGCGCTCGGCTCGGGCTCGATCGACAGGCGCTCTTCGACGTCATCGCGGCGTCGAGCGGCGCCTCGTGGATCGGCAGCGACCGGATGGCGCGCGCGCTCGCCGGCGACTGGGTGCCGCGCGCGCGCGCCGCGATCCTCACCAAGGACGTCGGCCTGGCGGTCGGCATGGCCGGCGCCGCCGGCATCGCGACGCCGCTCGGCGCCGAGGCGCTGAAGGTCTTCGAGGCGACGCTCGCCGCCGGTTTCGCAGACCTCGACGACGCGGCCGTCATCAAGGCGATCTGGCCCGATTTCTGAACGCGTCGCGCCGGGTTGGCAGGGGATGGCGGGCGCATGCCATCCGGGAAGATACGGAGCGTGCGGGCGGGCGCGTCAATCAGCATGGCGGCAACGGCCGGAAACCTTCCGGACCCTCGACGAACGCTGATCGGGCGGCGCCTCACTTGAACTCCAACGCATTGCTGCTCGACCTGTACCGCGTCATGGCACGCATCCGCGCGTTCGAGAACGCGGCCGAGATCGCGAGCCAGGGCGGCGTCGCCGCCTGGGGACTCGACGCCAGCGCCAAGCCGGCGCGCGTGCGCGGGCCGCTCCATCTGTCGACCGGCCAGGAGGCGGTCGCGGCCGGCGTCTGCGCCCATCTCGCGCGCACCGACCTGCTCACGTCGACCCACCGCGGCCACGGCCACACGCTCGCCAAGGGCGCGAACGTGGAGGCGATGATGTGCGAGCTGTTCGGCCGCGCCACCGGCACCAACAAGGGCAAGGGCGGCTCGATGCACATCGCCGACTTCAGCGTCGGCATGCTGGGCGCGAACGGCGTCGTCGCCGCCGGCATCCCGATCGCCGTCGGCGCTGCGCATGCGATCAAGATCCGGTCGCGCGCCGCCATCGTCGCTTGCTTCTTCGGCGACGGCGCGGTCAATCGCGGCCCGTTCCTCGAAGGCCTCAATTGGGCAGCGGTCTACAAGCTGCCGGTGCTCTTCGTCTGCGAGGACAACCGCATCTCGGCGACGACGCCGACCGGGCCGATGACCGCCGGCGCCGGCGCCTCGGCGCGGGCCGAGAGCATGGGCATCGCGGCACTCACGGTCGACGGCAACGACGTCCTCGCGGTGCACGAAGCCGCCGGCCGACTCGCCGCCGAAGTCCGTGCCGGCGGCGGTCCGCGGTTGCTGCACGCCGTGACGTATCGGTTCAAGGGCCACGTCTCGGTCGATCCCGGCAGCTACCGCGATCCCGCGGAAGTCAAGCGCGCGCTCGACTTCGATCCGCTCGTGCTCGCGCGCAGGCGCCTGCTCGGCGCGGGGGCAAGCCCGACCGAGGTCGACGCCATCGACGCGGCGGCGCGCACCGAGATCGACGCCGCGCTCGCCGCAGCCGACGCGGCGCCGTGGCCGCAAGCAGCCGACGCGCTCGAAGACGTCGTCACGACCGGAGCCGGCCAATGGCAGTGATGACCTATGCCCAGGCGGCAGCGCTCGCGCTCGCCGAGGCGATGCGCGCCGACCCGACCGTCGTCGCCCTCGGCGAGGACCTCGGCCGCGGTGGCGTCTTCGGGCAGTACCGCGGCCTGCAGCAGGAGTTCGGCGCCGACCGCGTCATCGACACGCCGATCTCCGAGGCCAACATCATGGGCGCGGCGGTCGGCATGGCGCTGGCCGGCTTGCGTCCGGTCGTCGAGATGCGTGTCGTCGACTTCGCGCTCTGCGCGATCGACGAGATCGTCAACCAGGCGGCCAAGAACCGCTTCATGTTCGGCGGACAGGGCAGGGTGCCGCTCGTGATGCGGCTGCCGATCGGCATCTGGAGCGCGTCGGCGGCGCAGCATTCGCAGTCGCTCGAGGCGTGGTTCGCGCACATCCCCGGTCTGGTCGTGATCACGCCGGCGACGGCGCAGGACAACCACGGCCTGTTGAAAGCGGCGCTCGCGAGCGGCGATCCGGTCGTCTACATGGAGCACAAGGAGCTCTGGGGCGTCGAGGGCGAGGTCGATGGCGATGCCGCGATCGCGATCGGGCAGGCACGCATCGCGCGGGCCGGCGACCGGATCACGATCGTCACGTGGTCGCGTGCGCTGCAGCCCTGCCTCGATGCCGCCGAGGCGCTCGCCGCCGATGGCGTGTCGGCCGAGGTGATCGACCTGCGCAGCCTCTGGCCGTGGGACCGCGATGCGGTGCTGGCATCGGCGCGACGCACGGGCAGGCTGCTCGTCGTCCACGAAGCCGTGCGCGCGGCGGGCTTCGGCGCGGAAGTTGCCGCGACCGTGGCGGAGGCGTTGACGATCCCCGTGCGGCGGCTCGGCGCGCCGCGCATCCCGGTCGGCTATTCGCGGCCGCTCGAAGAGGTGTCGCGACTGAGCGTCGCGGCGATCGTCGCGTCGGCGCGCAGTCTTTTGTGACATCGGAGGTCGTATGAGCGTCGACACCGACTGCGCGGGCCAGACCGCCATCGTCACGGGCTCGGCCAGCGGCATCGGCGCGGCGACGGTGCTCGCATTGGCGCGCCAGGGCTATCGCACGGTCGGCATCGACATCGACCTCGAGGGCGCGCAAGCGAGTGCTGCCGAAGCGACGACGATCAATCAGCTCGCGCACTTGGCCATCGCGGCAGACGTCTGCGACGAAGCGGCACTCGTCGCCGCCTTCGACCGGGCATTCGCGTCACTCGGCAGGCTCGACGTCCTGGTCACCAGCGCCGGCGTCGCCGAGACGACGGCGTTCATGGACATTCCCGCCGCGACCTTCCGCTCGGTCTACGACGTCAACGTCGTCGGTACGTTCCTGTGCATCCGAGAGGCCGCGAAGCGCATGCAGCCGGGCGCACGCATCTGCACCGTCGCGAGCGTCGCCGGATTGCGTGGCGGCGGGCTCAGCGGTACGGCCGCCTACGCGGCGAGCAAGGGCGGAGTCCTCGCGCTCACCAAGAGCGCGGCACGGGCGCTTGCCGCGCAAGGCATCCGCGTCAACACGATCGCGCCCGGCGCGACGTTGACGCCGATGATCGCCGAGCACTGGAAGAACGAGGCGCACCGCAAGCGCGTCGAAGGCATGAGCGTGCTCAACCGCAGTGCCGAGGCGCGCGAGATCGCGAACGGCATCGCCTTCCTGGTTTCGCCTCACGCCTCGGCGATCACCGGCTCGACGCTCGTCGCCGACAACGGTTTGATGATGTATTGACACCCGAATTCGATCAACCACAACACAGACGGAGACCCCACACCATGACCCTCGACCGCAGACAGTTCGTGCAAGGCCTCGCCGCCGGTGGCGCACTCGCCGCCGCCAGCCGCCCGGTGTTCGCGCAGACCGCGCCGATCACGCTCAAGTGGGCCAACAACATCCCGGTGACGCACCCGAGCAACGTGCGCATCCGCGAGGCCGCCGAGGCGATCAAGCGTGACAGCAACGGCAAGGTCGACGTCCAGATCTTCCCGAACAACCAGCTCGGCGGCGACACAGACATGCTTTCGCAGGTGCGCTCGGGCGCGATCGACATCTTTCCGCTCTCGGGCCTGATCCTCCAGACGCTCGTTCCGGTCGCGGGCATCAACGGCCTGGCGTTCGCGTTCAAGGACTACCAGACGGTGTGGAGCGCGATGGACGGCGACCTCGGCGCCCACGTGCGTGCAGCGATCATGAAGGCCAACCTGCATGTCTTCGACCGCTGCCTCGACAACGGCTACCGCAACATCACGAGCAGCACGCGGCCGATCAACACCGCGGCCGACCTGAAGGGCTTCAAGATCCGCGTGCCGGTGAGCCCACTCTGGACCTCGATGTTCAAGGCCCTCGAAGCGTCCCCGGCCAGCATCAACTTCACCGAGGTCTACTCGGCGCTGCAGACCAAGGTGGTCGAAGGGCAGGAAAACCCGCTCGCGTTGATCGACCTCGCCAAGCTCTACGAAGTGCAGAAGTACT
>JAYTHL010000007.1:0-2161 GCA_043732605.1 Rhizobacter sp.
AAGTCGATCGGCATCAGCTGCGCGTGGCAGTCGGTGAAGTGCAGAAAGCTGACGTTGCCGAACCGCGGGGCGTCGTAGAGCCGTTCGGCAGCCCCAGGCTCGGCGGCCAGGACGCCGCGATGCTCGAGCGCCATCCCGCCCGCAGACGCGATCGCCAGCATCTGCACGAACTCGCGCCGACCGATGCTCATCCCGGATGCGTCCGCCGCGGACCTAGTTGTTGACGGGCGACTGGGGATCGAGCAGCAGTGCCATGAGGTCCTGCATCTGCTTGACCGTCAGCACATGCGCCGATCCGAAGCGCGGCATGATCGAGCAGGCGTTGTAGGCCTTGGCGTCGTAGAGCTTGCCCCACGTGTATTGCACGATCGGCGCCGCCGCCGCACTCGACGGATCCTGCAGGCCGCGCAGCTTGCCGTAGTTGTACAGGCTCGGCCCGAGCGTGCCGTAGGCGATCTCGGCCTTGCTCAGCTCGTGGCAGTTGTAGCAATTGCCGCCGTTGGCCGCGCTCGCCGGGTCCGACCACGTCATGCCTCGACCGTTCTGCGCGAGTTTCTCGCCTTCGCGCCAGTCGCCGAGGTAGCGTCCATCGGGCGGCGGCTTCACAGCCGCGAGCTCGCGCGCCTCGAGTTGGCTCACGACCTCAGCGGACGGTGGTGTCTCGGCCGAGCAGGCGCGCTGCAGCGGGTCCTGCTCGATGCGGTCGAGCGTCGCCTGACCTTGGGCACTGAACGAGCTCTTGATCATCGCCAGCGCCATCGCCTCGTAGTCGGGCGTCGGCGTCGAGGCGGGGGTCGCGCAGCCCGCGACAGCGGCAAGCGCACACGTGGTGAGCCAGGCGATCGAACGTTTGCATAGATGTCGCATGGTGTCTCCGTCAGCGCTTGAGGGCCGGCGCGATCGACTCGCCACCGCGCGCCGTCACGCCCAGATAGACGCTCAGCGCGATCGTCGCGTCGGAGGTGAAGCCGGGGTACGGGAACCGCTGCTGCCGATAGCAGTCGCCCAGGCGCCGCTGCATGCTCCAGAGCTCGCCGCTCGAGACGCGATAAGCCGGCCATGCGCCGAAACCCGCGCTCGCGCCCTTCTGTGTCGTGAGATCCGGGAGGTCCTGCAGCCGGATGCGCTTGCCTTCCTGACCGTGACACGACGCGCACGAGAAGTCGTACGGTCCGCCTCGGAAGTAGAAGACGCGCTTGCCCGCCTCGTACATGTCCTTTTCTTTTTGGTGCACCTGCGGCAGGCTGAACTTCAGGCCCCGGGACTCGCTGGCGATCCAGGCGACCAGGCCTTCGAGCGTCACCTGCTCGCCCTTGCCGAACGGCGTCTTCGCGATCTCGGCGGCGTCGAAGCCTTGCAGCTCCTGCATGCACGTGAGCAGGCGCGACTCGAGGTCCTGGACGCGGCCCGTGTCGGCGAAGTAGCGCGGCAATTGGGTGAAGGCGGCAGCGACGACGCCTGGCCCCTGGCCGAGATCGCATCGTTGCAGCGTTGCGTTTTTCAGTCCGCGCGGCGTTGTCCAAAGCGCCTCGCCCCGGGCCTCCCACAGCTCGGCAGGATTTCCGTCGGCGAGCATGGCCCGGTATTGAGCGATTCCATCGCTCGAGGTCTGGGCGATCGCGCCCGTTGCGCACGCGACGAGCGCGGTGGCGATCAAGATCTTCATGCTGTCTCCTGTCTCGAAAGGCGGCGGCGATGCGCGCGCGACTACGAGATCGTGGCTTCGTCGGTGCGCGTCTCGCCCATGTTGTCGACCCACGTGACGGCGACCTTGTCGCCCGCCTTGGCGCCCTTGAAGCGGAACTGGAGAAACGGGTTCTGGGAGACCGCCTGACCCCACTTCGCCGTCAGCACCGTCTTGCCGTTGCTCACGGCCTTGACGTCGTTGATGAAGTGCGGCGGGATCGTCTTGCCCGTCGCGTCCTTGCGAAAGCCCGTCTCCATCGGGTGGGCCATCAGCACTCTCACGTCGGCCACGCCGTCCTTGGCCTGGGCGCGAATGCGCATCGGGTCAGCCATGTGTGTCTCCTCTGAGTTAGGGGAATCGGAGCGCGTCAACCGCCGCAACCGCCGAGGGTCACCTTGGTTTCCTTGGACGCCGAGTAGAGCTTGCCGTCCGCCTTGACCACGGCATAGACCTTCGTGCTCTCGCCCATCTTCA
>JAYTHL010000008.1:0-2151 GCA_043732605.1 Rhizobacter sp.
GCCGCCCTGGCGCAGCCAGTACGAGACGACGCCGATGCTCGGTGCGAACATGAAGAGCCAGAGCACGCCGGCGACCGCGGGCGCAACGGCGTAAGGCCAGATCAGCAGCGTCTTGTACGCGAGCGCGCCGCGCACGATGCGATCGGCGAACACCGCGAGCAGCAGCGAGATCGCGATCCCGCCGACGGCGACCAGCACCGAGAAGATCGCCGTCGTCTTGAACGACTCGATGTAGCCCGGATCCGAGAAGATGCGCTCGAAGTTCGCGAGCCCGACCCACTCGGTGCTCGTGCCGAACGCGTCCTGCTGCTGGATCGACTGCAGGATCGCCTGCACCGCCGGCCAGAAGAAGAACACGCCGATGACGATCGCCTGGGGTCCGATCAGGACCCAGGGCAGCCACTTCGAGCGGAAGACGACCCGCTTCTCGATCGCCACGACGCGTCGTCGATCAGCCGTTCAGGACTTGTTCGCTGCCTGGAACCGTTCCAGTTGCTCGTTGCCGCGCTTGACGGCGGTGTCGAGCGCGTCCTTCGCGCTCTTCTTGCCGGCCCACACCTGCTCGAGCTCCTCGTCGATGATGGTGCGGATCTGCAGGAAGTTGCCGAGGCGGATGCCACGCGACTTGTCGGTGACCTTGCGGATCATCTGGTTGACAGCAACGTCGGTGCCCGGGTTCTCCTTGTAGAAGCCGCTCGACTCGGTGAGCTTGTACGAGGCCATCGTGATCGGCAGATAGCCGGTGCGCTTGTGGCTCGCGGCCTGCACTTCGGGGCTCGACAGGTAGTTGAAGAAGCTGGCGATGCCCTTGTAGTGGTCGGCCGGCCGGCCCGACATCACCCACAGGCTCGCGCCGCCGATGACCGTGTTCTGCGGCGCACCGGCGACGTCGGGGTAGTAAGGCAGCGGCGCCAGGCCGTAGGCGAACTTGGCGTTTTTCTTGACGTTGCCGTAGAGGCCGGCCGAGCCGGTCATCATCGCGCACTCGCCCGAGGGGAAGGTCGCATCGGCCTTGTTCTCGCGACCCTTGTAGACGAACAGGCCCTGCTTGGCCATGTTCTCCAGGTTCTGGATGTGGCGGACCTGGAGCGGGCCGTTGAACGTGAGCCGCGTGTCCATGCCGCCGAGGCCGTTCTGCTTGCTCGCGAACTCGACGTTGTGCCAGGCCGAGAAGCTCTCGAGCTGGGTCCAGCTGATCCAGCTCGTCGTGAACGGGCAGGCGTGCCCGCTCGCCTTCAGCTTGGCCGCCGCGAGCGTCACCTCGGGCCAGGTGGTCGGCGGCTTGTTCGGATCGAGGCCGGCGGCCTTGAAGGCGTCCTTGTTGTAATAGAAGATCGTCGTCGAGCTGTTGAACGGCAGGCTCAGCATCTGGCCGTTCGGTGCCGTGTAGTAGCCGGCGACGGCGGGCACGTAGCCGGTCGGGTCGAACTTCAGGCCCGAGTCTTTCATCACCTTGCCGACCGGCACGATCGCGCCCTTGCTCGCCATCATCGTCGCCGTGCCGACGTCGAACACCTGCAGCACGTCGGGCGCGTTGCCGGCGCGGAAGGCGGCGATGCCGGCCGTGAGCGTCTCGGGATACGTGCCCTTGTACGTCGGTACGACCTTGTAGTCCTTCTGGCTGTCGTTGAATCCCTTGGCGAGGTCGTTGACCCACTCGCCGAGCGGGCCGCCCATGGCGTGCCACCACTGGATCTCGACCTGGGCGTGGGCGGGCAGGCAGACGGCGGCCGTGCCGAGCAGGCAGGCCGAGACGAGCGACTTCAACTTCATGGCGATCTCCGTGGGGAAAGGCGGGGCGGTGCGCCGTGGACGGCTGCGATTCTCGCGACCCCGCATGACAGCCGCGTTTATCCCGCGCCGGGTCTCGCTCGGGCAAGCGGGAATACCCGCCGAGCGCACGCGCCGCCCGCCCCGGGAAAGGTCTCGATTGATGCATTGCCGCATCGGCGGGTCATGAGCGGCAAAATGCGGTCATGACGGCGCGCATCGAACAGCCCTACCTGCTTGTCCTCTTCTCGTTGCTCTTCCACGTGGACGCAGATGGGCGGCGCTGGATCCATCCGCTCTGGGCCAAGGACCTGGCGCGCCACGCCGACTACATCGGCCAACTCAGCTACGCCGCGCCGGCGACGCGCGAGCCGCCGCCGC
>JAYTHL010000009.1:0-7391 GCA_043732605.1 Rhizobacter sp.
CTGACTTGCCGAGGCCGAGTACGCGAGGGCGAGCCCCAGCGACTCCGGATCGACGCGAAACGGGGACGATTGATGCACCCGGCCGCCGCCGCGGTCGTCGAGATCGCGGACGACCGCGGGAGTGATGCGGCCGCGCACGCCGCACCAGTGCGCGTTGACGACGGAGGCGAGGCGGCGGTTGAAGTCGACGAAGTAGCCGGCGCCGTGCAGCTCGACGATGCGCAGCCCGCTGAGGTCGCCGCGCTCTCGCGCGAGGCCGTGGGCGTTGAAGATCAGCGGCGTGAGCCCTGCGCCGTGGATCGCGACGATCTCCTTCGCGCCGGCCATCAGGCGCCATTGCTCCATCACCGTGAGCTCGCCGGTCTCGAAGTAGTAGCGCTCGAAGCCGTGCGACTTCAGGATGGCCGTGATCTCGTCCTCGTTCTCGATCGTGCGCGACGACTTGCGCGACACGAAGATCTTCTCGGGCCCGCCCGGCGCGCGGGGGACGAGCCTCTCGCGAAACGCCGTGTACAGCTCGGGCAGGCGCTCGACCAGCGTCCCGCCGCTCGAGAACGACGTGCCTTGCGTCCACGTCTGCGGCGCGACCTCGCGGATCCTGACGATGCGGCCCACGACGTCGGCCTCCGTGCAGACCACCGGGATCGAGAAGTTCGCGAAGGATTCGATCGACAGCCGCGACGTGCCTTCCTTCAGCACGGCGTGGATCTCGACCTTCTCGCCACTCGCCGCGGCGAGTGCCTGCCGGGCGACGAGGATCTTCGGAATCGTGTCGACGATGTAGTGGCCGATGTTGGTGTCGACCTCGTAGCGCGTGTCGAAGACGTACTTGCCGGCCATGTCCATCGTCTGCTTGCGATGGAGCATCTTCAGCGGGCTTCTGGTGCGCCGCACGATGTTCAGCTCGCGCGTGCTGCCGTCGGCGACAGCGACATGGAGCTCGCCCGGCCCGACCCGCATTGCCGGCTGCACGATCTCCTCCGGCGCCGCGCGCCAGCAGTCGGCCATGCGCGTCGCGTGCGCGAACGTCTTCGACTCGGGAACCACATAGCCGTCGATCGGGATCTTGATGTCCATCGTGAATCTATGAGTGAGGCCGAGATTGAGGCACGGGATGACACCGATCGTCAACGCGAGTCCAACCCGCGCATCGGGGGTCGTGCAAGAACTATGCAACGGCGTTCCGAGCCGCGACACTTCCCGTCTTCCACGAACTCTCCCGCCAGCCGCGCCATGCCCACCCCCGCTTTCATCGCGTCGCTGCGCGAGCGCATCGGCCACGAGCTGCTCCTGTTGCCCACGGTGGCCGTCCTGGCGCGCGACGCCGACGACCGGCTGCTTCTCGTCCAGGACCGGGAGAGCGGCCTCTGGAGCTGCCCGGGCGGCATCGTCGAGCCGGGCGAGCTGCCGGCCGACGCCGCGGTGCGCGAGACCTGGGAGGAGTCGGGCGTCCTGGTCGAGCTGACACAGCTCGCCGGTGTCTTCGGCGGCGAGCACTGCGCCAACACCTACAGGAACGGCGACCGGATCGCCTTCGTCGCCACCGTCTTCGACGCGCGCAGGGTCTCCGGCAGGCCGCGCGCCGACGGCGCCGAGACCGGCGATGCGCGCTTCTTCGCCGCCGACGAGATCGCCGGCCTGCCGATCAGGCCCGGCACGCGCCTGTTCCTCCAGGCCGGCGCGCCGGACCGCGCCCGGGCATTCTTCAAGCCGTCGACCTGGCTGCCCGACTGACGCCGGGTATCCTCGCCGCGAGGCTGGAGCAGGAGAACCGATGCGCGCGTGGACCGTGGACGCCGACGACATTCGCGTCGCGGAAGACTTCGATGCGTCGCTGCTCCACCGCACGCCGGAGATCGACACCTTCCTCACGCCCGACCGCGACGACAAGTTCATCGTCATCGGCACCAAGGGCTTCGGCAAGACGCTGCTGCTCAAGGCCAAGCGCGTCCTCTACCAGCAGGAAGGCCAGGCGATCTGCCTGCCGACCGGCAACCTGCTCGACAAGCCGATCGGCGACAAGATCTTCGGGCGCGAGTCGATCGCCCTCTTCTCGGCGTCGCCCTTGCCGTGGTCGAAGGTGTGGCTCTCGGCGATCGCGCTGGCGGTGCTCAAGCACACCGGCAACGACCAGGACCTCGACGTCGGCCCACGCCTCGCGGGTCTGGTCGCCGACCGGCAGCTGCACAGCGTCATCGACCACTTCGTGCGCCTGCTCGACTTCACGCCGAGCGACCTGCAGCGCTGCGCGACCGACACCGACGGTCACCTCGTGCCGCGCCTGCGCGCCCTGAAGACGCCGCTCGCGCTCTTCATCGACGGCATCGACGAATACTTCAACAAGCACGTCGAGGACGGCCCGGCGAGCCCCAGCGTCACCGGCGAGCTCTCGCCCAACGTCTGGTTCTTCTCGCAGCTCGGCCTGGTCGAGGTCGCCTACCAGCTCAGGCGCATCAACCACCACTTGAAGATCTTCGCGGCGATCAGGAAGGAAGCCTACGCGCGCCTGCCGCAGCGCACGGCGATGGTCCAGCAGTACCGCGGCAGCGCGGTCGACATCGTCTACTCACCCGAGGCGCTGCACGAGATCTTCGTCAACAACGTGCGCCTGGTGCGCACCGAGCGCATGGTCCGGCCCGACCTGACGAAGACCAAGCCGCTCGAGGCCTTTCTCGGCCGCACCAGCATCGTCGACACCTACACCCGCGAGGAAGAGGACGCGTTCGAGTACGTCTGCCGCCACACGCTGCTCCGGCCGCGCGACCTGATGACGATCGGCGAGCGCCTCACGGCCCTCAGGCCCGACGAGCGGCGCAACGAATACCGGCTCAAGGAGTCGGTGAACGCGGCCTCGACCGAGATCGCGCACGAGTACCTGGCCGAGATCGCGCCCTACGTGGCCGGGCTCGAGCCGGATCGCCTCTTCACGCGCCTGCCGGGGCACGTCATCACGCGCTCCGAGGTCGAGGCGATCGTCGCCAGCGGCGAGGCCTCGTCGGGCGGCAGCGATCCGTTCAGCGCGCTCTACCGGGTCGGCCTGCTCGGCTACGTCCAGCACGACCGCGTCCGCGGCGAATGGCGCCAGCGGTTCCTCCGGCCCGGCGAAGCGACCTTCGAGACCAACGGACCACTGCCGCGGGCGACGCACTACCTCGTCCATCCCGTCCTCTTCGACGTGATCGCGCGCATCAACCCGGCGTTCCTGCAGCGCATCGACCGCGCCAACATCGTCGGCTACGACCGGCCCTGGCGCGAGACGGCGCAAGGCGATCGCACGCTCAACCTGCGCCAGTGCTGCGTGCTGAAGGCCGACATCCAGTCGTTCGCCAGCCTGATGCGCGCAGGCGTCGACGCTCCCGTGCGCACGGCGCTCGAGGAAGCCGTCATGCGCTGGGCGCCGGTCGCCGCGATCACTGAAGTGCGGGCCGGCGACGCCGCTCTGATCGCCGCCGACGATCCGGTCGCCCTCGCGCAGACCGCGCGCCACCTGATGGACGCCGTCTACCAGGCGCCCGGCCAGCCGCGCCTGCGCATCGCGCTCCACTACGGCGAGGTGCAGACGCGGCAGAGCGATCTCGACCACGCCGAGATCGTCGGCGGCGAGGCGATCCTCGCGGCAGCACGCGTCGAGCCGATCGTCGAGCCCGGGCAGATCTGGGCGACGGAAGAGTTCCGCCAGCAGTTCCTCGAGCGGCCGTCTCTCTGGCGCACGATGCCGCTCGCCGGGCCCGGCGACGACGACCTCTTCAACGTCAAGAAGAAGGGCTCCGACGAGCCGGACGCGTGGGTCCGGCTCTACCGTCTCGAGTCGTGACGGCTCAGAGGAAGCCGATCGAGAGCCAGGGCCACGCCGCGATCACGATCAGCGCGAGAAAGAGCGCACCGAGGTGCGGCCAGACGCGGCCGATGGCGCGATCCGGCGCGACCTTGCCGATCGCGCAGGCAGCGTAGAAGCCGACGCCGAACGGGGGAGTGAAGAGGCCGAGCCCCATCGCGAACACCGCCGTCATCGCGTAGTGCACCTCGTGGATGCCGAGCGCGCGCGCGACCGGAAAGAGCAAGGGCCCGAACAGCACGATCGCCGGGATGCCTTCGAGCACGCTGCCGAGGATCGTGAAGGCGACGACCGAGATCGCCATGAAGCCGGCCTTGCCGCCCGGCACTTCGGCCATCGCCTTCACCAGCGATGCCGAGAAGCCCGACTGCGTGAGCGCCCAGGCCATCGCCGTCGCGCAGCCGATGATGAGCAGGATCGCGCCGGAGAGCGACGCGGTCTCGACCAGCATCGGATAGAGCCGGCGCCAGTCGAACTGGCGATAGACGAAGAGCCCGGCGAGGATCGTGTAGGCGATGCCGACTGTCGACACCTCGGTCGCGGTCGCGACGCCCTCGACGACGACGGTGCGGATCACGACCGGCAGCGCGAGCGCCGGGATCGCGATCCAGAGCGCGCGCCGGATCTCGGCGCCAGTGGATCGGCGCACGCCGCTGCGGTCCTCGCCGCGCGACTGGAACCACACGACGACCGCGAGCGCCAGCATGCCGACGACGGCCGGCAGCAGCCCGCCGGTGAAGAGCGCCGCGATCGACACGCCCGTGACCGCGCCGATCGTGATCAGCACCAGGCTCGGCGGGATCGTCTCGCTCATCGCGCCCGAGGCCGAGAGCAGCGCGACCAAGTCGCCGTCGTGTGCGCCGCGCTTCTTCATCTCGGGAAAGAGCGCCGGCGCGACCGCGGCCATGTCGGCGGCCTTCGAGCCCGAGATGCCGGAGACGAGGTACATCGCGCCGAGCAGCACGTACTGCAGGCCGCCGCGCACGTGGCCGATGAGCGAGGCGAGGAAGTCGACCATCGCGCGCGCCAGGCCGGTCATCTCGATCAGCGCGCCGAGGAAGACGAAGAGCGGCACCGACAGCAGGATGATGTGCGACATGCCCTCGTCCATGCGGCTGACGACGATGGTGAGCGGCGTGTCGGTGGTGAGCGCGAGGTAGGCGAGCGTGGCGATGCCGAACGCGAACGCGATCGGCAGGCCGAGGACGACGCAGACCGCGACCAGGCCGACGAAGAAGATCAGCAGGTTGACGTTGCCGAGCGTCGCGAACACGGGCTTGAGCAGCCAGAGCGCGCCGGCGATCGCGGCGACGACGACGATCGCCGTGGCCGCGTCGACGAGCGACGTGCGCTCGGCCAGCCGGGCGAGCGAGATCACGAGCAGCAGCACCGCGCCGACGCCGATCGCGGCGACGCGCACGCCGTCGTGCCATTCGAGCGCCGGCGACATCACGATCCACTGGTCGACGGCGTGCTCGCGCGACGGCGCGAGCATCATCGCCGCGAACAGGACGACGACGACGATGCCGAGCGCCTCGACCCACGCACGGCGACGCGGCCGCATCATGCCGATGAAGGTCGTGAGCCGCATGTGCTCGTCGCGGCGCAGCGCGATCACCGCGCCGAGCATCGCCAGCCAGAGGAAGAGGATCGAGGCGAGCTCGTCCGACCAGGTCAGCGGCGCGTTGAAGACGTAGCGCGAGATCACGCCGGCGAAGAGGATGATCGCCTCGAGCGCCACCAGCGCCGCGGCCGGGATCTCCGTCAGCAGCGCGAGCGCGCGGTCGAGGCGCGTCCAGCCGGAGCGGCGCGGTGCGCGACCGGCCGGCTCGGCGGCAAGCGTGACCACCGTCGCTCCGGGATCAGGCGAGCTTGCCGGAGTACTTCTCGAGCTGGGCCATCGCCTCGTCGCCGAACTTGCCGCGCCACTCCTTGTAGAAGCCGGCCTTCGACAGCCCATCGCGGAACGACTTGTTCTCGGGGTAGTTGAAGGTCAGTCCCTTGGCCTTGAGCTGCGCCTCGAGGCCGTTGTTGAGACGCCGGATGTCGTCGCGCTGCTTCATCACCGCATCGGTGATGTTCTTCGTGATCATCGCCTGCAGGTCGGGCGTGAGCGAGGCCCAGCGCTTGCCGTTGGCGAGCACCCATTGGCCGTCCCACATGTGGCCGGTCATCGAGCAGTACTTCTGCACCTCGTAGAGCTTGGCGAGGTCGATCACCGCGAGCGGGTTCTCCTGCCCTTCGACGACCTTGGTCTGCAGCGCCGAATAGACCTCGCTGAAGTTGATGCTCGCCGGCGACGCCTCGAGCGCCTTGAACATCGAGGTCCAGAGCGGGCTCACCGGGACGCGGATCTTGAAGCCCTTCAGGTCGGCCGCGCTCTGGATCGGCTTGGTCGACGACGTGATCTGGCGAAAGCCGTTGTCCCAGATGCGCTCCATCACCACCAGGTTCGACTTGCCGATCTCCTTCCTCACATGCGCGCCGAGTTCGCCGTCAAGCGCCTTCCACACCGCGTCGTAGTCGTTGAAGGCGAAGCCGATGCCGGTGATCGCCGCAGCGGGCACCAGCGTCGAGAGGATCAGCCCCGAGAGCGTGAAGAACTCGATGCCGCCCGAGCGCACCTGGCTCAGCATGTCGGTGTCGGAACCGAGCTGGTTGTTGGGGAACACCTCGATCGAGACACGGCCCTTGGTCTCGGCGCGAATGGCGTCGACCATCTCCTTCGCGCGTGCGTTCATCGGGTGCGTGGCCGGCAGGTTGTTCGCGTACTTGTAGTTGAACTCTGCCTGCTGGGCGCGTGCCATGCGGGCCGGCAAGGCGATGGCGGCGGCGCTGGCGATGGCAACACGTCGGGTGATGGTCATGGGGTCTCCGGGTTTGGATGGGCGTGCGACGGATACGATCTTCCATCAGTCGGAGGTGGCATGGCATCAGATGTTTCATCTAGTCCGGTCGCAGTGGTGACCGGTGGGGCGCGCGGCATCGGGCTCGAGATCGGGCGCTGGTTCCTTGCGCACGGCCATCGCGTCGCACTGCTCGACGTCGATTCCGCAACGCTCGCCGCAGCGGCCGACGTGCTCGACAAGAGCCACGCCGACCGGGTGCTCGCGCTCATGTGCGACGTGTCCGACGAGGCGCAGGTGAACGAGACCATCGGCCGCGTCGCAGCGCACTTCGGCCGCATCGACGCGCTCGTCAACAACGCCGGCGTGGCGGTGTTCAAGACCATCGGCACCACCAGCTTCGCCGAATGGCGCCACGTGCTCTCGGTCAACCTCGACGGCACCTTCCTCTGCACGCAGGCCTGCGTACCGGTGATGCTGAAGAGCGGTGGCGGCAGCATCGTCAACATCGCCTCGATCTCGGGCCTGCGCGCGAGCACGCTGCGCGTGGCCTACGGCACGAGCAAGGCCGCCATCATTCACCTGACGAAGCAGCAGGCGGCCGAGCTCGGCACGATGGGCATCCGCTCCAACGCGGTCGCGCCCGGGCCGGTGGAGACCGAGATGGCCAAGCTCATACACAGCGAGGCGATCCGCAACGACTACTTCGC
>JAYTHL010000010.1:0-2145 GCA_043732605.1 Rhizobacter sp.
CCCGTCTCGCCGACGCGAGCGCGGCGCCGCGCGGGCTCGTGGTCGCGTGCTCGGCGCTGAAGCGCATCTACCGCGATCGCATCCGCGCCGCGGCGCCCGGCGTGCGCTTCGTGTTCCTCGATGGCCCGTCCGAGCTCATCGTTGCGCGCATGGCCGGCCGCTCGGGCCACTACATGCCGCCGGCGTTGTTGGCAAGCCAGCTGCAGACTCTCGAGCCGCCGGGAGCAGACGAGACCGACGCGCTCCGCTTCGACATCGCGCTGCCGGCGCCGGAGATCGTGCGGCGCGCGGCCTTCGCACTGCCCGGGCCGACGACGTGAAGGACGGCGACAAGGCCGCCGTGCCGCTCGCGCGCTATCACGCGAAGCGCGACTTCGGAGCGACGCCCGAGCCCGCGGGCGCGACGGGCAAGAGTGCGAACGCGGCGCAGGCGCCGTCGTTCGTGATCCAGAAGCACTGGGCGGGCCGGCTGCACTACGACTTCCGTCTCGAGCTCGACGGCGTGCTCGTGAGCTGGGCCGTGCCGAAAGGGCCGTCCTTCGATTCGAAGAAGATGCAGATGGCGATCCACGTCGAGGACCATCCGCTCGACTACGCGGCGTTCGAGGGCACGATTCCGAAGATGCAGTACGGCGCCGGCACGGTGATCGTGTGGGACCGCGGCACCTGGGAGCCCGTCGGCGACGCGCGCGCCGGGTTGAGCGCGGGCAAGCTCGTGTTCCGCCTGCACGGCGAGAAGCTGGCGGGCCTCTGGGAGCTGGTGCGCATCGCCAAGCCGGGCGACCGCCAGGATCCCTGGATGCTCTTCAAGAAGAAGGACGAGTGGGCGCGGCCCGTCGCGGAGTACGACGTGATCGCGGCGCTGCCCGACAGCGTCGTCGCGCAGCCGCTGGGGCTCGTCGAGGAGCGTGAGCCGCGCACGTCGTCGACGGGTGCGAAGCCGTCGGGCCGCGCTTCGAAGCGCGTTGGCGAACCCGACCTGAGCGCGGCGGTGAAAGCGGCGTTGCCGGCGAAGCTGGAGCCGCAACTCGCGACGCTCGTCACTGCGGCGCCGGCAGGAGAATGGATCGTCGAGACCAAGTTCGACGGCTATCGGCTGATGGCACGGGTCGACGGCGGCAAGGCGAAGCTGATCACGCGCGGCGGCCACGACTGGACCGTCAAGATGAAGGCGCTCGCCGCCGACATCGAGGCGCTCGGCATCGACTCGGCGTGGATCGACGGCGAGATCGTCGTGATGGGCAAGGACGGCGTGCCCGAATTCAACCTGCTGCAGAACGCGATGGACGCGTCGAGCAGCGACGACATCGACTACTTCGTCTTCGACCTGCCGTTCCACGGCGAGCGCGACCTGCGCAAGGTGCCGCTCGCGTCGCGTCGCGCGCTGCTCGCCTCGCTGATCGCCGCCGCACCGGCCGGTCGCGTGCGCATGAGCCAGAGCTTCGACGCTGCGCCGGCGCAGATGCTCGAGGCGGCCTGCGCGATGCAGCTCGAAGGGATCATCGTCAAGCGGCCCGACGCGCCCTACGTGTCGTCGCGCACCGAGACCTGGCTCAAGCTCAAGTGCGCGCTGCGCCAGGAGTTCGTGATCTGCGGCTTCACCGATCGCGCGAACGCGTCGGCCGAGGTCGGCGCGCTGTTGCTGGGCACGTACGAGAAGGGCGCGCTGAGCTACGCCGGCAACGTCGGCACGGGCTGGAACTCGCGCACCGGCCACGACCTGTTCGCGCGGCTCGTGAAGATCGAGGTCGACGAGCCGCTCTTCGACGCCGCGACGCTCAAGCCCGGCCGCTGGTCGCGTCGTACCGCCGGCGGCGAGCGCTGGGTCGAGCCGCAGCTCGTCGCCGAGATCGCGTTCCGCGAGTGGACGCCTGACGGTCACGTGCGACACGCGGTCTACCAGGGACTGCGCATCGATCGGCCGGCGAAGGGCGTGACGCGCGAAGTCGCGAAGGAAGCGGCGCCGACACCGAGCGAAGCGTCGACCAAGGGCGCGAGGAACTCCGTCCGCAGCATCACCGTGACGAACCCCGATCGGGTCATCGATCCGACGACCGGCCTCACCAAGGTCGCGCTCGTGCGCTTCTACGAGAGCATCGCCGAGCGCATCCTGCCGCATCTCGCCGACCGGCCGGTCTCGCTCGT
>JAYTHL010000011.1:0-7374 GCA_043732605.1 Rhizobacter sp.
GAAGGCTTCGGCGGATTCGCGGAAGCGTTCGGCGACATCTTCGGCGACATCTTCGGCAACAACCGCGGCAGGGCCGGCGGCGGCCAGCAGGTCTACCGCGGCAGCGACCTGAGCTACGCCATGGAGATCACGCTCGAGGAAGCGGCGCACGGCAAGGAAACGCAGATCCGCATCCCGTCGTACGACACCTGCGAGACCTGCAAGGGCAACGGCGCCAAACCGGGCACGAGCCCGATCACCTGCACGACCTGCCACGGCTCGGGCGCGGTGCAGATGCGCCAGGGCTTCTTCAGCATCCAGCAAGCGTGCCCCCAGTGCCACGGCACCGGCAAGATCATCCCCGAGCCCTGCCCGACCTGCCACGGCCAGGGGCGGCTCAAGAAGACCAAGACGCTCGAGGTGAAAATCCCGCCCGGCATCAACGAAGGCATGCGCATCCGCTCGAGCGGCAACGGCGAGCCGGGTCCGAACGGTGGTCCGAACGGCGATCTCTACATCGAGATCCGGATGAAGCCGCACGACATCTTCGAGCGCGACGGCGACGACCTGCACTGCACGGTGCCCGTCGGCATGACGAGCGCCGCGCTCGGCGGCTCGATCGAGGTGCCCACGCTCGGCGGCAAGGCCGAGATCGATCTGCCCGAAGGCACGCAGCACGGCAAGACGTTCCGCCTGCGCGGCAAGGGCATCAAGGGCGTGCGCTCGAGCTATCCGGGCGACCTCTACTGCCATGTCAGCATCGAGACGCCGATCAAGCTCACCGAGCACCAGCGAAAGCTCCTGAAGGAGCTCGACGACGCGTTCCGCAAGGCAGGGGACAAGCACTCTCCAACCGCGAAGACGTGGAGCGACCGCGTGAAAGACCTGTTCAAGGCCTGAGCGGCAGGCCATGTCCGCTGGCGGCAACTCGCTCAAGTCGATCCTGTTCGCCCTCGGCGCGAACTTCCTGATCGCCGTCGCCAAGACGACGGGCGCGGTATTCACCGGCTCCTCGTCGATGCTCGCCGAGGCGATCCACTCCTATGCCGATTGCGCCAACCAGAGTCTGCTGCTCTGGGGCCTGCGCGAAGGCAGGAAGCCGGCCAACGCCGACCATCCGCTCGGCTATGGCAAGGCGGTGTACTTCTGGAGCTTCATCGTCGCCCTGATGCTCTTCAGCATGGGCGGCATGTTCTCGATCTACGAAGGCGTGCACAAGTGGAACGCGACGGAGCCGATGCAGAACGCCTGGGTGGCGGTCGCGATCCTCGTCTTCGGCATCGTCGCCGAGAGCTTCTCGCTCTGGGGGTGCCTGCGCGAGGTCAACAAGGAGCGCGGCCGGCAGGGCCTGTGGCGATGGTTCCGCAACTCGCGCCAGAGTGAACTGCTGGTCGTCTTCGCCGAGGACATCGCCGCGCTCGGCGGGCTCGCGCTGGCGCTGGGCTTCATCTTCGTCGCCATGGCCACCGGCAACCCGGTCTGGGACGCGGCAGGATCGATCTGCATCGGCGTGCTGCTGGTGCTCGTGGCCGTCTTCGTCGGCGTCGAGGTCAAGGCGTTGCTGATCGGCCAGGGCGTCGAGGAGCGCGTCCTCGACCGGATGCGCGCGCATCTCGCCGGGCAGGCAGAAGTCGACACCGTCTACAAGGTCATCACCCAGCAGATGGGCGGCGACGTGATGGTGGCAGTGAAGGCGAAGATGAGCCCGGCAGGATCAGCAGTGGCGCTCGTGGAAGCGATCAACCGCGTCGAGCGCGGGTTTCGTGCGTCGTTCCCCGAGGTGCGCTGGCTCTTCTTCGAGCCCGACGTCGCCGACTGAGGCCGATCAGGCGAACAGGTCGGACTGCCCGTCGCAACGCGTCGGCAGCGGCTTTCGGAACTGCGTGAGGTCGAGTGCACGGCGCTCGCGATCGAGGCCGTGCCGGGTCCGCGCCTTGGCCAGCCGCTGCGCGATGAGATGCGCCCAGACGCCCTCGCCCTTCATTCGCGTCGAGAACGTGGCGTCGTAGTCCTTGCCTCCGCGCATCTCTCGGATCCGCGCCATCACGCGGGCTGCGCGATCCGGAAAATGCTGGTCGAGCCAGCGCTGGAAGATCGGATTCACCTCCCACGGCAGCCGGATCACGATGCCGAAGGCCGAGGTCGCGCCTGCCGACGCCGCCGCCTCCAGGATGCGCTCGATCTCGGGCTCGTTGATGAACGGGATGATCGGCGAGACGCTGACTCCCACCGGGACGCCGGCGCGCGCGAGCGCCTCGATCGTCTTCAGGCGTCGGTGCGGCGCGGCGGCGCGCGGCTCGAGGATGCGGGCGAGCGTCGGCTCGAGCGAGGTCACCGACACGTAGACGGCGGCCAGGCCGCGCTCGGCCATCGGCGCGACGAGATCGAGGTCGCGCTCGATGCCCGACGACTTCGTCACCAGCGAGAACGGATGCGCGCACTCGGAGAGCACCTCGATGACCGAGCGCGTGATCAGGAGCTTGCGCTCGACCGGCTGGTAGGCGTCGGTCGCCGAGCCGATGTTGATTGCGCTCGGCACGTAGACGCGCCGAGCGAGCTCCTCGCGCAGCCGCTCGGCGGCGTTCACCTTGGCGATGATGCGGGTCTCGAAGTCGAGGCCCGGCGAGAGGCCGAGGTAGCTGTGCGTCGGCCGCGCGAAGCAATAGACGCAGCCGTGCTCGCAGCCGCGGTACGGGTTGATCGAGAGATCGAACGACAGGTCGGGCGAGTCGTTTGCGGAGAGGATCGACTTGACGCGCTCCTCGACGACCGTCGTCTCCGGCCCGAGCCGCTCCTCGCTCGCCTGCTGGTCGAGCGTGCCCCAGCCGTCGTCGTAGCTGTCGGCCGAGCGACGGGAATAGCGATGCTCGATCGCCCACACCGTGCCGCGGCCCTTGACCGGCTCGCTGGCGCCCGATTCGGGCCGTGGCGCCTCGTCGCGCGAAATGATTCGTTGCGGGGGTGGCCGTGTCATACTGTAAATGTATACAGTTATCGGACCCGCGGCCAGCCGCATCGCGGGTGTCGTCCAAGCACTGCCTCGGCCATTGCTCGACAATGCAGGCAAGCCTCTTCGGAGTGGTCATGAAGCACATCTTCAGCGTCGTGGGTCTCGGCATGACCGCTGTCTTCGTCGCCGTGTTCTTCACCGGCCGCGTCAACTCGAAGCACATCAACGTCGTCGCCCCGCGCGTCGGCATGCAACCCGAAGCGCTCAATGCAATGGCGCCGCGGATCTCCTCGCAGACAGGCGCCACCATCGGCACCTCCCGCCGCGTTGTCTACCTGCTCGCCTGCAGCGGCTTGCCGACCTCGACGACGATCGAGTCGAAGGCGATCGAAGCGGCGCTGATGACGGAAAAGCAGCGCCTGACCGCGCGGGAAGCGGCCTCGACGGTGCTGTCGGGGTCGAGAAGCGAAGGCGCGACCAGTCCGCTGCGCGATTGCTGAACTCTCGTCAGAACATGCTCGCGCCGATGTTGATGAGCAGCGCCAGAACGGTGGTGTTGAAGAGGTAGGCCAGGATGCAGTGCAGCGAGCCGATGCGGCGCATCGGCTTCGACACGAACGACACGTCGGCGGTCTGCCCGGACGTGCCGATGACGGCGGAGAAGTAGAAGAAGTCGCCGTAGTCCGGCTCGTCGTCGTCGGGAAACTGCAAACCAGGGGGCCGACCATGGCGGGCCGCAGCGTAGTAGTCGTGCGCGTAGTGCAGCGCGAACATCACCTGGATGAAGGCCCACGACGACAGCACCGTGACGCCGGCCAGGGCGATGTGTGCGCCCTTGAAGAAGCCGTGCATGTCCTTGACCACGACGAGCTCGCCGGCGATCGCGACCAGGCTGGCGACCGCCGAGACGACGACGAGCACGAGGATCACGCGCTGGCCGTCGTCCTGCAACTGCGCCCGGTGACGCATCCGATGCGTCGACGAGCGGATCATCATGATCGCCGCGAGCAGCACGTACAGGCCAGTGCCCGTGTTCCAGGCGATGAGCCAGCGCGTCACCGCGTGGCTGGCGACGGTCATCGGCAGGAAGAGGCCGACGAGGATCGCTGCGCCCGTCGCGATGAAGAGCCGCGGCCGCGCGTGCACCTGACGCACGATCCGGTAGCGCTGCCAGTTCACTCCTTGCCCTGTGTTCACGCGGTGCCCTCGCAGAAAGAACCGATTGTCGGTCGGGTCTCGCCGCTGGCTGCGAGCAACGGCAGATCGTCGAAAACGCTGGGGCCTCGCGTATCGTGGTCAGCGTCTGTCACTGTCATGCGAAGTGTGAAGACGTGTGCGAATCGGCGTCATTGCGACGCCGAACAACGACGGAGGATTTGGAGACACCATGATTGACAGAATTTTCCGCATCGCAGCGGTCGCCGCCGCTTGCCTGTGGGCCAGCCCCGGCGTCTTCGCCCAGACGACGCCGCTTGCGTCGCGCAAGGTGCCGGCGAAAACCATTCCCGTCCCCAACACCGTCAGCCCGGAACTGCAACAGATCATCGCGCAGCCGCTTCGTTCCGGCTGGAGCACCCCGCCCACGACGGCGGAAGGCTGGAAGCAGTTGGCCGAGAGCATTCGCGCCGGCGCCGTTGCGAACGTCGAGGGCATGCGCGATCGCCTCAAGGTGCGCGTCGAGCCCGGCACGATGGCCGGCGTCAGGATCTATACGGTCACGCCGGACAAGATCCTTCCTGACAACCGCGATCGCGTGCTGTTGCAGATCCGTGGTGGCTGCTACGTCCTGAATCATGCGGCGGCCGCTTTGCCCGAAGCGATGCTGATCGCGGCGATCGGCGGATACAAGGTCATCGCGGTCGACCACCGCATGCCGCCGGAAGCCTAGTTCCCGGCTGCCCTCGACGACTCGATGGCGGTCTAGAAGGAAGCCATCGCGAAGACGGATTCGAAGCGCGTCGGCCTGATCGGCACCTCCGCCGGCGGCGCACTCGTCCTGGAGATGGGGTTGCGCGCCAAGCAGTTGGGCTTGCCGTTGCCGGGAGCGATCGCCTCCGGAACACCGATGTCGGACACCACCAAGACCGGCGACACGTTCTACACGAACGCGATGCTCGACAACGTGCTCGTGTCGACCGAAGGCTTCTGCGACGCCGCCGCGGCCTTCTATGCCCATGGACACGAAAGATCCGCTCATCTCGCCGATCTACGGGGACATGAGCGGTTTCCGCCGACGATCCTGACCTCCGGAACGCGCGACCTGCTGCTCAGCAACACGGTTCGTGTCCATCGCAAGCTTCGCAACCTCGGCATCGACTCCTTCCTGCAAGTCTACGAAGGCCAATCGCACGCCCAATACGGCCGCGACGACCGCATTCCCGAAGTGCGCGAAGCGTTCACCGAGATCGCCGACTTCATGAACAAGCATTTGAAGAAGTAAGACGCGATCGGTGCACCAATGAAAAAAGCCCCTCGCGGGGCTTGGTTCAGAGGCTCGGTGGTGGAGCCGGAGTCTGTCAATTGCCGCGCCAATGCTTACTTCTCAGTGCGCTTAGGGATGCTCTGCACAACACGTGCAGCCAGTGCAATTGATACCGATGAACGAGCATGAAGTGAATTTGCATTGATGGAGCGCCCGATTTGAGCGCCGCGCTTCGCGCAACGTGTTGCGCAAGGCACGCTGAGCGCGGCTGCGGCGCCCTGCAGACGCACTCATGCCTGCATCTCCATCAACGACCGTCGCGCCATCCACAGGTTCGACAACGCAAACAGCGTGACGAGTTGCGCCGTGTTCTTGGCCAAGCCTCGGTAGCGCACCTCTGTGAACCCGAACTGACGCTTGATCACCGGAACGGATGCTCCACCTGGCGCGGATGCTCGCTTTCATCTTCTCCACCCGCTCGGCCGCGAAGTCCGCTTCGATGAACGGAGTCAAGGTTCGGCGCAGGCCCGGGCGCATCGCCACGTGCCACGTCGGACCGTTGGCTTCGACGCGCTTGTGCACGCCCTGGTAGCCGGCGTCGCCGAAGGCCACTTCCTCCTCGCCGTGCAGCAGCCGCCCGGCCATGGTCACGTCGTGCACGTTGGCCGCCGTGCCCAGCACCGTGTGCACGAAGCCGGACTGCGCATCGACGCCGATGTGGGCCTTCATGCCGAAGTACCACTGGTTGCCCTTCTTTGTCTGCTTCATCTCCGGGTCGCGCTCGCCTCGCGCGTTCTTGATCGAACTCGGCGCGGAGATCAGCGTGGCGTCGACCGCCGTGCCGCTACGCAGCATCAGACCCTTGGCCCGCAGAAGGTCGTTGACGAAGCGCAGCATGTCGACGGCCAGGTCGTGGCGCTTGAGCAGGTGCCTGAACCGCAGGATCGTGGTCTCGTCGGGCAGGCGGACCAGGCCCGTGCCGATCTGTGCGAACTCACGGTAGAGCGGCACGTCGTGCAGGGCTTCTTCCATCGCCGGGTCCGAGAGACCGAACCATTGCTGCAGGTAGTGGATGCGCAGCATGTTCTCGATGGCAAACGGCGGACGGTCGGTCCTGGCCTTCGGGCTGCGCGGGCCGGTTTTGCAGAGATTCCCTAGCTCTTGGGGAACCGTACGCGGTATTTTCCAAAGCCGTACATTCCCGTTACGCTTCGTGCTTCCGATCCACAAACTCCGAGAGCCCGGATCATGCAGATCCAACCGTTTGTCGTGACTCCCAAGGACTACGCCCGTTCTCTCGACGTGGTCGGTGAGAAGATCACGGTGCTGGCCTCGAAGACGGCGACGCAAGGCTACGAAATATTTCGGCAGGAGGGCGACGAAGGAACCGGCCCACCCCCACATAGCCACGACTGGGATGAGTCCTTCTATGTGGTCAACGGCACTGTCGAAATCAGCTATCCGGACAGGACCGTCACGGCCACGCCCGGTACGCTCGTTCACCTGCCTGCGGGCACGGTGCATAGCTTTCGTTTCGGCCCCGGAGGCGGCCAAATGATCTCGGTCACGGGACAGGGCGGCCTGGCCTCGCAGCTCTTCACCGACATCGACAAGGAAATTCCCCCTGGTCCTCCCGACATTGCCAAGCTGATCGTGGTCGCCCAACAAAACGGGGTGACCGTCGTCGTTTGAAGCTTCTCTCTATAGGGTGATTCGTCGGTACCCAGCTACCGCGAGCAGGACAGCCATCGCCAGCTTATGGGGAAATCCAAAGAGACTTGACCCCTATGGAAGGTCTGAACAACGTGAGAACGCGGATGCGTTCAGCCGTTCAAAGCGCACCGAGCTGCAAGAAGGCTGACGCGTCGAGCGTTTCAGGTGCATTGCGCCGCGTTTCTTGCCTCTCATGCTGTCTGCGGGCGGATCACTGCCATCGCGATCAATTTCTTTCGCGCCATCCACAGGTTCGACAGCGCAAACAACGTGATGACGTGTGCAGTGTTCTTGGCCAACCCACGGAAGC
>JAYTHL010000012.1:0-2133 GCA_043732605.1 Rhizobacter sp.
CTCGTGCTGACGACGCCCGGACAGCGTGCGATGGGCGAGCGCGTCGCGGCGATGCTCGGCGCGCGCTCGGCCGGCGTGTTCGCAGAAGCGGCGATGCACGTGCCCGTCGAGACCGCGCGCGCGGCGTGCGCAGCGGTACGCGCGCTCGGCGCCGACTGTGCCGTCGCCATCGGCGGCGGCTCGACCACCGGTCTCGGCAAGGCGATTGCGCTCGACTCGGGCCTGCCGGTCATCGCCGTGCCGACGACCTACGCCGGCAGCGAGATGACGACGATGTACGGCCTCACCGAGGCCGGCGCGAAGAAAACCGGCAAGGACCCACGCGTCCTGCCGCGCACCGTCATCTACGACCCCGAGCTCTCGCTCGGGCTGCCGTTCGCGATCACCGTCGCGAGCTCGATCAATGCGATCGCCCACGCCGCCGAAGGGCTGTATGCGCCCGATGGCAATCCAGTCGTCGACGTGCTCGCCGAGGAAGGCATCCGCACTGCCGCCGGCGCGCTGCCGCGACTGCAGCGCGATCCGCGCGACGTCGAGGCGCGCGGCGACGCGCTCGTCGGCGCGTGGCTGTGCGGCACGGTGATGGGCAGCATCACCGTCGGCCTGCACCACAAGCTCTGCCACACGCTCGGCGGCAGCTTCAACCTGCCGCACGCCGAAGTGCACACGGTGATCCTGCCGCATGCGATGGCCTACAACGCAGAGGCCGCGGCACCGGCGATGGCGCGCATCGCCCGCGCCCTCGGCGTCGCGAGCGCGCCGGCCGGCCTCTTCGACCTCGCCCGCGATCACGGTGCCGTGACGGCGCTGCGCGACATCGGCATGCGCGCGGACGACCTCGATCGCGCCGCCGACATCGCCGTGCAGAACGAGTACCCGAACCCGCGCAAGCTGGAGCGACCGTTGATCCGCGAGTTGCTGCAGCGAGCGTTCGACGGAACGCGGCCGGACTAGCGCCTGGTCCCTACTCGGGCGTCGACGACGACGCCGGCGGCGCCGAGGCGGCCTCCTTCGGCGCGTCGGGCGCCGGGCGCAGGCGGAAGTAGCGCGCATTGCTCTCCTGCACCTTCATCTCCGTCACGCCGAACGTGCTCGCGGTCAGCAACCCGACGGGCTGGAACGGGCCCATCTGGCTGCGCGCAGCCTCGACGACGTAACGGCCAGGCCAGAGCGAGCGCGTCCTGACGACGATCGTGTTGCCGACGCGGCGGACGCGGATCCCGCCGAATGGCCGGGCCAGTGGATCGCCGACGAACACGCCCTGCCCGGGCATGTGCACACTCTTCCAGTACGCCTCGACCAACGTCTCGCCGGTCAGGTAGTGGGCCATGACGACGCCGACCTCCGGGAACTTCTGGCGGTAGTTGCACGGCTCGGTGACGGTGCCGTAGCTGCCGGTGGCGCCGGCGTTGAGCCATTCGAGCGCGATGGTCTGCTGCGAACCGATGAGCGCGCCGCCCCACGACGTCAGGTTGTCGGCGATGGCGCCGTCGACGAACCGATTGGTGGCCATGTTGGGGACCACGGCCCAGCCGGTGAAATGGAACATCACGTCGCTCTTGCCTTCGAGCGAGTCCGCGTCGATGACCTCGACCGGATAGGCGTTGCCGATCGCGCTGCGCACCCGCGCGAAGCTCTCGGCCCGGACGTTGCGTCCACGGTCGGTCGTGTTGAGAAGATAGGCCTTGCCGTCGGGCCAGCTCTCGTCGGAGCGCACGCCGCGGTCGATCAGCTGCTTGACGCTCTCGACGTCCTTGCCCGCCAGCAGCATCGCCGGACGCAGCTTGTGCTCGGTGAACGGCGCGCTGCCGCGTGTGTTGAAGTAGCTCGACATCTTCGTCGTCTGGCAGCCCTCGGCGCAGTACGACGCCGGGTCGAAGCCGAGCGCGAAGGCGGCCGTCACCGACATGCACTCGACGCGGTACGGAATCGTCCACGCGATCGCGTAGGCCTGGACGTCGGGCCCGACCTTGTCGTCGAGCACGGCCTTGACCCGCTGCCACTCGCCGAACCCCATCACTCCCGTGTGGTTGTAGGCGATCTTGACGTGGACGATGCGATCCGGCGCGATGCTGCGCTTGGCGGCGTAGTAGCGGCCGATCTCGACGCTCGACGGATCGCTGTCGTTGACGA
>JAYTHL010000013.1:0-7330 GCA_043732605.1 Rhizobacter sp.
CTCGCATCCTGGATGCTTGTCGTTTGCGGCGCATGGCTTGTCGGTCTCGGCTTCTACTTCATCGTGCTGCGACCGGCGCTACTTCCGGAAGACGTGCGCTTCATGGGCACGACCATCGAGGATGTGCGTGCCGGGCTGCCAGGCCTTGAGAATTGGCTGAGCAAGGTCTTCACCGTCAAGGGAAGTATCCTGGCAGGTGCTGGAGTCCTCAACATGTTCGTAGCCCGCACAGCGATGCGGTCCGGAACGAGGGGCGCCGGACTGGCTCTCGCGCTAGCCGGCGTGTTGACCGTCGCGCTTATGAGCGTAACGAATTTCGTCCTGCTATCGAACTTCAGTTGGATGTGGCTTCGGCCGCCGCTCTTGTGGCTTTCAGCCCTAGTCGTCTGCGCGACCGACTCGCGACTACGTCTCTCAAGTCGCGTTGCAACGGCGCCCACCCATCGCCACAAATGACTCAAAAGTTTGTGCTCAACGTCACCCGAAACGAGCGTGACTCGATCGGGTGAAAGTGGATGTCGTTGACTCCAGCGGCAGGCTCGCCCGGCAGCCGTGACGTGTAGTAGTAGTCGATCGCCGACGCCTTGCGATTGGTCAAGTTGAAGCCTTCCAGATCGACTCGTGTCCGAGGACTGATCTTGTACCCGACGCGACCGTTGAAAGTCGCCGTGCTGGCCGATCGGACGCTGTTGTCCTCGATGAGCGGCCTCGGTCCGAAGTAGCGGAACTGCAAGGCTCCGAACCACCGGCCGAGGTTGTCGACCGCAAGTGCGATCGAACCAACCCCCTCGACAGAGCCGGGAATCCGCAGGCCGATGCCGTCCGGGTCGTTGTCGCGAAAGCGGGCACGCGCGAAGGCAAGGTCAGCATCGACGGTCAGCCAGTCGGAGAGCTTGTAGTAGTTGGCGAACTCGAAGCCGGTGCGACGGCTCGGTCGTCCGGCCTCGGTCGTCCCCGCGTCGCCGGCGAAGACGAGCTCGGAAGCGAAATCGAGCCGGTAGATCGAGAGCGACGTTTGAAGGCCCGGAACGAAGCTGGTTCGAACACCGACTTCGAGACCTTTCGAGCGGACGAGCGCAGGCACTTTGTCCGCGGGATCACCGGTCTTCGGGTCGACGGTGAGCGTCGTTCCGCGTGCGTCGTTGCTGTGAAATCCGCCGCCGGCGTTGAGATAGAACTCGGTCTTTGCCCAAGGCCCGAAGATCAGGTCGAGCTTTGGGTTGGCGATGCTCTGCGTGACCTTGCCCGAATTGGCGTCGAGGTTGCTCCCGACATGAAAGCGGTACGTGTCGCCGCGTACACCAGCCACCGTTCGAAACCACGGCAGCCATCGCGTCGCGTTCTCCGCATAGACGCCCAGGCCTGTTTCGGCGATGTGGTCACTTCGCGTCTTCGACAATATCTGGCGGTCTCTAGTGCTGTACAGGCCGTTGAAGATGTTGTCGTTCTGGAACTGGGCGCCGACCGTGTTTTCGGACGCGAGACCAAGGCCTTGCATCTGCCACGTGTGGCTCGCGTTGACGCCGGTCGTGGTTCGATCGTCGGGTTGGTGAAACTGGTCGCCGTTGATCGGGTCGTCGAGGAAGTAGGTGAAGTTCGAGAACAGGCGCAGCTTCCAGTCGGTTACGTAGGCATTGACGTTGGTGCTCGACGTCTCCGTCGACCGGTGCCATGCGCCGGAGAGGCTGTACCGATGCGATTCGCCGCCGTCGCTCGGATCGATTGCGTCGAAACGACCAAGTGTTCCCGCGTCGACCGCCCGCTTGGCGATCTGATCGGTCGCGTTCCACTTGGCCGTGTAGCCCATGGCCGAGACGTTGAACCCGTTCGCCTGATCGCCTTCGCTGTAGCGGAGGACACCGTTGGACTTGCGATAGTCGTCCCCGTGGACGAACGGCCCGTCGTTGTGCATCGCCTCGACCGCGTAGAGGAGGTTGCCGTTGCCGAGCTTGGGCGAATCCGCAATGAGCGCGCGACGAAAGCCGTTCTGGCCGAACCCGAGGTTGGCGATTCCGCTGTCCAAACGGTCCGCATAGCGGATGCTGACTGCTCCGGCTGAGGCGAAGTCTCCTTCATTCGCGTAGTACGGACCCTTCTTGTATTCGAGACCTGTCGCCAATTCTGGAATGAGGAAGTTGAGGTCGGTCCAGCCTTGTCCGTGCGAGTGAGACCGCTGATTGACGAGCATGCCGTCCACCGTCGTCCGCAGGTCCGTGCCGTGGTCGAGATTGAAGCCGCGAAGGTAGAACTGGTTCGCCTTGCCTTCGCCGCTGTGTTGGCTGACGACGAGGCCCGGAGCGGACTCGAGCAGCTCGCCGGGTCGGTACACCGTTCTCGCCTCGAGCTGCTTCTTCGTGACCGTTCCGACATTCGCGGAGTCGGCGACGCCGACGAGATTGGTCGCGGTACCGGTAATCTCGACTTTTTCGAGCACCTGTTCGCCACCGGCCCATGACGCCGATTCGCCGAGCGTGGCGATGGCGATGCAGATAAGGCGTTGATTGAAGCGCCGCGATATGTGGTGGCGAACGCGACGACACTTGCGCGCCGATTGGAAGTTCTGAGTAGGCATGATCGTTGTCCGTGTTCGATGTCGGACGCGAAACCGGACGGCACCGCATGGGTGTTCCGGACATCGCGAGCGTTCGCCCCGGTCGTCGCGTTTCATCGCCGCGCCTGAGCAGGCTCGACGTGGCTAACGCGAGACGGGGACATGGAAGCGAGTCGACCAATCGGCCGAGCTCGCTCCAAGCAAGCCTCTCAGGCCCGCTGAGGCGGGCGCTCGATCAGCCGAGCCGTCACGAACGACGGCTGCCAAGTCGCGTACGACGCGCGTCGATGCGACAGGCTTTTAGGTGCCCACACGGACGTAAGCATCATGACGGCGACGAACGCCGCCACCGCAATGTCGAGCGAAACGCCGCTGTCTTCGGCAGTGGCGTCCGCAATGCGTTCCGCGTCCATGAAGACCACGCTTGAGTCCGAGGGCGCGTGGTGGTGGCGCAGCGCGCCTCCATGATGATGTCCAAACCAGACTTCTGCGAGCGGGCGGGTCGCAAATGAAGAAGGGCCAACTCGTCTTACGTCCTCGAAAACACGGATCCAGCTGGCGTCCCGGTGAATATGGGCGGGCCCCTTGGCGACCAGGTAGTTGACGCTCAGACCCTGCAAGGCGATCAGGCAAGCCAATATCCACAAGAGCACCTTGCGCGAGTCAAGGCGTGCGGCAGAAATTGTCGGCGTGAGCATTGATCAGCGCGGATGGCTAGGTCGGCACATGGTCGAACTTATACGTTAAGGCCGTCGCTTTGGATGTCAGCGGGCAGCTGACTCGGCGCGGCCGTGTGATTTGCGAACATGTCGCAGTTGGTGCAATGCGCAAACCCTAGATGCACATCCTTGTGCGCGTCTTCGGATCTTGGGTGACCGCCAGCTCGATCGTGGTGCTGGCACTTGTAGCGGCAACGCAACGTCGCAGCGAACGAAAACTGATCGATCGCCCAACGGCGACAAGATCGATTTGAGCAATCTACAACGCAACTAGAGTGCGGCTGGACAATCCACTGGACCGCCGCTTCGAGACGGATTGCGGGCGTACGTCGCGTCGCCGAGATCATCTCAAGCCACTTGCTCACAAGGCTCGGCGCTTCTCGAACAAGTCACCGCGACGATAGGTCGCTCCACTTCGTTTGCCGAACGAGTGCGCGAGCGCCCCTTCTGCCACCTCGCGTGAAACGCTTTGGAGTTTCCTAGCCATCTCATCCACTTCGATCGACTTAGGCGGAGCCAGCCGCCGCGGCGACCACGATCTCGACGCGCCAGCCCGGCTTGGCAAGCCGGGCCTCGACGGTCGCACGGCACGGCGCGTGGCCGGGTGCGACCCACGCGTCCCAGACGGCGTTCATGCCTGCGAAGTCAGCGAGGTCGGCGATGAAGATCTGCGCCATCAGGATGCGCGACTTGTCGCTGCCGACTTCGGCGAGCAACGTGTCGATCGCCGCGAGCACCTGGCGCGTCTGGCCGGCGATGTCCTGCGTCGCGTCGTCGGCGACCTGACCGGCGAGGTACGCCGTGCCGTTGTGAACGGCCGCTTCGCTGAGGCGTGCACCGGTGTGGAAGCGCTGGATCGTCGTCATCGGATATCGCTCGCTGGAGTTTGGAACGTCGCGCATTCTGGCGCGCCCGTCGACGCCGCGAACGCATACTGCGAGGCGAAGATTCGCGTGGTATCGAGATGGATTGGAAACGCTTCTACACCGCCGAGCTTGCGAGCCTACGCGGCCGCGATGCCGTGGACGCGGCGCTGGCGTGCCATCGCGGCGGCGACCCCCGCCTCGCCGCGGCTTTGCGCGCCGGTGCGATCGTGTCCTTCCCGCACGTGACGATCCGCGACTCGGCAGACCTCATCGCGACGGTCGTCGAAACGCTCGTCGACTCGCAGGCGAAGCGCATCGTCGCGCTCGGCGTGCTGCATGGAAGCGTCCTGCCCGCGCCCTTCGACGCGTGGCACGCGAGCCTTCGTGACAACACGAAGAACAGCGCCGAAGCCTTCGGTCGACTGCGCGGCGCGTTCGTCGACACCTCGGCTCTCGTCACTGCCTTCGGCCCGATCGAAGAGACGAATCGTCCGCCGGTCGACCCTCTGCTGCACGACGACCCCGCGGTCCTGCGCCACGAGTTCTCGCTCGACCTCTTCCTGGCGTTTCTCGCAGCGAGCGCACGCGCGCACGGCGTCCGTCCGCCGGACGTGATCCGCCTCTACGTCTCGGCGGTGCGCGATCCGACGGGTGGCTTCGACACTGCCGCGTCGCTCGCGGCCGCGATCGAGCAGCTCCTCGACGACGACACGCTCTGCGTGGCGACCGGCGATGTCGTGCACCTCGGCCACGGCTACGGCCCGGATGAAGAGACGGCTCGCTTGCCGGCGGACGAGGCCGAGCTGACAGCGATGCTGGGGACCTCGCTGCGCGACATGCACGACGCCGCGCTGGCCCGCCACGATCTCGCGACGGCATGGGACATCGGCACCCGCCTGCGCAGCGATCAGCGCCAGATCCTGCCCGTGATCGCCGCGCTGCTGGGCCGCGGCGCGAGCTGCGAACCCCTGGCCTTTCGCCTCTCGGACTACGCCGGTATCAACGACCGGCCACGGCCCTGCTTCGTGGCCGCCGCGTTGAATCTCTTCCATCCCCGAGCATGGACGAGCGTCGACGCCTGAGCAGGGTGCGCCCGACGTAGACGGCCGGCCTAGTCAGGACTCGGTCGCGACGCGATGCCTTCGTGCTCGCTCTGAAACGGCGCGATCCGTGCCAGGTCGCTCAGCTCCTGGGCCAGGAACCGAGTCACGTCATCCGCCGTCAGGATGCCCAGAAGATGGTTGTGGGCATCGACGACGGGCAACCTGCGAATCGCCTTGCCGCGCATGTGCCAGATCGCGTCGTAGACGAGCTCGGATTCGAAGGCCGTTGCAACGGTCCTGGCCATCAGGTCCTCGGCACGCAGGACATCGGGATCGCTGTCCGTGGACAAGACCTTGATGACCAGATCGCGGTCCGTCACCACGCCAACGGGCGTCAACGATCCGTCGTGCTCGTCGACCACGATGACGTCGCCGACATGGCGCTCGCGCATCAGGCATGCGAGCTCTCTTGCAGTGGCGTCGCGCCGGCACGTGACGACGGTCCGCGTACAGATTTCACCGATGTGCATTGCCTCTCTCCGTCCTCGTCCGCCCGACTGCAGCTTCGTCTGCCGCTTTCCGGCCTTCCCAGACAGCGTAGGCAATGGGCAGGGCCACGTCTGTGCGGTGGAAGACATTCGTGCGCCCGACGGGGTGAATTCGTTCAGCCCAGAATGGGCCGTCGCTTCGTCGTCGACGGAGTTCGACGAAAGATCGTTTGCGCCGAAGGAGTCGTGTCTTGCAGGTTGGAGTCGAGCGCAGCGAGCTGTTGCGACCGCTTCGTGCTCTACGAACGCGTCGAATGGGACTGGATGCTCGCAGGCCGTGAGACGCTCTGCCAGGGCTGGAGGCCCGAGGCCGACGCCGGCTTTCTCGCGTACCGTCGGGAAGGCGACGACGAGGCGCTGACCCTCTACCTGCCCGCGCTCGGATCGCCGACGCATCCGATCGGGCCCGGCTCCTATGCCGCCTGGTGCAGCACCTGCGAACGGAAGACGATCTACGAGCGCGGCGCCTGACCGCGTCGTCGGCGCCAGCGACCATGCGCGTGGCGACCTCCGCGCACATCGCGCCGGCGTCGGCCATCGCATGCCAGCGGCATCGCTGAACCGGAGCGAGAAGGTCGGTCATGTCAGGGTCGCGAGCAGAGGATCGCTGCATCCGAAGCGGCCGCTCGACGAACGCATGCTAAAAGCCGGCCATGAAACCGCTCGCCATCGCCCCGTCGATCCTGTCCGCCGACTTCGGTCGCCTGGCCGAGGAGGTTCGCGCGGTCGACGCCGCGGGTGCGGACTGGATCCACGTCGACGTCATGGACGGCCGCTTCGTCCCCAACATCAGCATCGGGCCGATCGTGGTGGAGGCGGTGCGCCGCGCCACCGCCAAGCCGCTCAACGTGCACCTCATGATCGTCGAGCCCGAGCGCTACCTCGACGACTTCGTCCGGGCCGGTGCCGACCACATCCTCGTCCATGCGGAGCCGACGTCGACGATTCACTTGCACCGGGTACTCGGTCGAATCCGCGAGCTCGGCCGCAAGGCCGGCGTCGTCCTGAACCCGGCCACGCCCGTCGCGCTAGTGACGGAAGTGCTCCATCTGTGCGACTTCGTTCTCGTCATGTCGGTGAACCCAGGCTTCGGCGGGCAGGCGTTCCTGCCCGAGGTGCTGCCGAAGATCCGCGAGCTGCGACAACGCTGCGACGATCGCGGCATCGATCCCTGGATCGAGGTCGATGGCGGGATCACGAGCGGGAACGCCGGACAGGTCGTCGATGCGGGTGCCGATGCGCTCGTGTCGGGCACGGCGATCTTCGGCGCGCCGGACTACGCCGCGGCCATCGACCAGTTGCGACGCCACGGCGCCACGGCCTGACGGCCCGCGGCATCGCAGGTGCGGTTCGAGCGACGATGGGCGTCTTCCTACGACCGATTCCGTGATTGCCCGGCGGAGGATTCGCGGGCAGCGCGCAAGCTCTCCGAGCACGGTGCAGGCTGGATGTAACAGCTGCTCGTCGTCGTCGATGTCTGGCGCGAGGCCGCCACCCGTGGCCGACTTGATCACACCAAACGACGGAGAACGACGATGCAGCTGGGAATGATCGGGCTCGGGAGAATGGGGGCGAGCATGGTGCGGCGGCTCCTGAGGAAGGG
>JAYTHL010000014.1:0-7323 GCA_043732605.1 Rhizobacter sp.
GGCATCCCGGCGTATGCCGTGCGCCTCAAGCCCGACGCCGCGCGCGAGCTCGGCCTGACCACGACGCAGCTCGCCTCGAGCCTGCGCGCCTACGTCAACGGCGACGTTGCGACCTACTGGACGTCGCCCGATGGCGAGCAGGTCGACGTCGAGCTGCGCCTGCCGCAGAGCGCGCGCGAGAACGTCGGGCAGCTCGACGGTCTGCCCGTGGCCTACGCCAAGGACGGCACGCCGATCGCGCTCTCGCGCGTCGCCGACGTCGTGCCGGTCGTCAATCCGGTCGTGATCAAGCGCCAGGACCTGCAGCGCCGCCAGGCGATCTACGCCGGCACCGAAGGCCGGCCGAGCGGCGACGTCGGCGCCGATGTGCAGGAGATCGTCGAGAAGACGCAGCTGCCGCCGGGCTACCGCTTCGACCTCGGCGGCCAGACGAAGAATCAGCAGGAGGCCTTCGTCGGAGTCCTGTTCGCACTCGGCGCGGCGGTGATCTTCATCTACATCGTGCTCGCGTCGCAGTTCGCGAGCTTCCTGCAGCCGCTCGCGATCATGGCGTCGCTGCCACTGGCGCTGATCGGCGTGATGCTCGCGCTGCTCGTCACGCGCTCGACGCTCAACCTGTTCTCGATGATCGGCCTGGTGATGCTGATGGGCCTGGTGACGAAGAACGCGATCCTGCTCGTCGACTTCGCCAACCACGGCCGCCGCGACGGTCTCTCGGTGCCCGAGGCGCTGCTCCAGGCCGGCCTCGTGCGGATGCGGCCGATCATCATGACGACGGCGGCGATGATCTTCGGCATGCTGCCGCTCGCGCTCGCGCTCGACGAGGGCGGCGAGATCCAGGCGCCGATGGGGCGCGCGATCATCGGCGGTGTGATCACGTCGACGCTGCTTACGCTCGTCGTCGTGCCGGTGCTCTACAGCTACCTGGTGCGCGATAAGAAGCCGAAGCCGCAGCCTGAGTTGGCCGATGGACGCCCGGCTTCAGGCGGCGCCATGCCGGCCCATATGCCGGCATCCAAGGACTGATCGCAGCGCCCCCGCGCCGCGCGTCCCGCTACTGCGAGACCTGGATCACGTTGCACACGACCGGGTAGATGTGCTGCTGCCAGCGCCGGCCGCTGAAGACGCCGTAGTGGCCGACGTCGACTGCACGTGGTGCGTGCGCATGTACGAGCGGATGTGCGTCAGGTCCTGCGCCGCGAGCGTCTGGCCGATCGCGCAGATGTCGTCGCGCTCGCCCTCGACCGTCAGCAGCGCCGTGCGCCGGATCGCGAGCGGATCGATCTTGCGGTCGCGCAGCTTGAGCTTGCCGAGCGGCAGCGCGTACTCCTGGAAGACGAGCTGCACCATCTCGAGGTAGAAGTCGGCCGACAGGTCGGCGACCGCCATGTACTCGTTGTAGAACTCGCGGATCGCCTTCGCATCGGCGTCTTCGCCGGCGGACAGGTGCTCGAAGTACTTCTTGAACTGTTGGACGTGGCGGTCCTTGTTCATGCTGATGAAGGCGCTCAGCTGCAGGAAGCCCGGGTAGACCTTGCGGCCGGCGCCGCCGAGCCGCATCGGCACGCGCGTGATGAAGTTCTTGCAGAACCACTCGATCGGCTTGCTCGTCGCCAGCTTGTTGACTGCCGTCGGCCCGATGCGGCAGTCGATCGGGCCGGCCATCGAGACGTCGCGGTCGCAGGAGCGTGCGGACGGTGTCGCGCAGGAGCGTCGCGAAGTGACCCGACATCGGCGCGGCGACGAGCACCTTGGGCTGCTCGGGCGCGCCGTCCTTGCGGAAGCGCCGCAGCGTCGCAAACGGCGTCGCCGCGGTCGCCTCCTCGACGATCTTGCACTCGTGACCTTCGGAGACGATGCTGTCGATCCGCCACGGCGGCCGGGCGTGCGTGATCTCGCCAAGCTCGAGCGTCTGCCAAGCCGCGGCGATGCGCTTCGCGGCCTTGCCCGGCAGGCCGAAGACAGGCTCGAGAAGGGCAGGCGCACTATCCGAAGCACCGGATCCGGGGCGGCGCCGAGCCCGACATCGAGCGTGTCGTCGAGATCTGGACCGATTGCCTCAAGACCTACGGCGGCCCGTTCCTGTTCGGCAAGCAGCGCGGCATGGCCGACGCGATGTTCGCGCCGGTCGTCACGCGCTTCCTGACCTACGACGTCGCCCTCGAGGCCACCTGCAAGCGCTACTGCGAGACGATCATGGCGATGCCCGAGATGGGCGAAACGGGTCGCCGCCGCCAAGTCCGAGCCCGACGACATCGCCGAGCTGGACATGGAGTTCTAGTCCCTCGTCAGGCCGCTTTCGCTTCCGCCGGCCACGCATGGCGACTCCTCGCGCGACGGTGATCGCGGGAGAGATGCATAACCGTTCCGAGCTTCAGCGCGGTGCGGCCATCAAGGCGTCGTCGAAGATCGCGACGGCGCGTGTCCATCCTGCCGAAGCACCGCGGATCTTGTGCGGGAAGCACGAGAGATAGAAGCCGTCGGCGGGAAGCGCTTCGAGGTTGTGCAGCTTCTCGATGTGACAGTAGCCGATGTCGCGGCCGGCCTTGTGGCCTTCCCAGATCAGCCCCGCATCCTTCGTCTCGGCGTACTTCTTCGCCGTGTGCACGAAGGGCGCGTCCCAGCTCCAGGCGTCGGTGCCGGTGAGGCGCACGCCGCGCTCGAGCAGGTACATCGTCGCGTCGTAGCCCATGCCGCAGCCGGCCGAGACGTAGTCGTCGTGACCGTAGCGCGAGCCCGCGCGCGTGTTGACGATCGCGATCTCGAGCGGCTCGACCCTGTGCCCGATCCGCTTCAGCTCGACCTCAACGTCGGCGGCGGTGACGACGTAGCCGTCGGCGAAGTGGCGGAAGTCGAGCTTCACCGCCGGCTGGAAGCACCACTCGAGCGGCACCTGGTCGATCGAGATCGATGGCTTGCGCTCGCCAAGCGCCCGGTCCATCGTCGAGTGGAAGTGGTAGGGCGCGTCGAGGTGGTGCCGTTGTGCGTCGAGAGCTGAACCACCTCGACCGCCCAGCCTTCGCCGTCGGGCAGGTCTTCCTTCTTGAGCCCCGCAAAGAAGGGCGCCATCTGCTCGTACGTGTCCTCGTGCGTGAAGTACTGGATCTTCGGCGCGAACGCCGGCGGATCGGAGACGACGTCGTTCTCGAGGTAGATCGACAGGTCGACGAACCGGCGCGGCATGCGGGTCTCCGCCGAATCAGTCCTCGTAGCTCGCCATCGGCGGGCACGAGCAGGAGAGGTTGCGGTCGCCCCAGACGTTGTCGACCCGGCCCACCGGCGACCAGTACTTGCTGCCGCGCAGCGCCGGCGTCGGATAGGCCGCCTCGTTGCGGGTGTAGGCGTGGGTCCACGTGTCGACGAGCAGTACGGCGGCGGTGTGCGGCGCGCCTTTCAGCGGGTTGTCGTCGCGCGGCCAGGCGCCGCTCTCGACCTTCGCGATCTCGGCGCGGATGGCGATCATCGCGTCGCAGAAGCGGTCGAGCTCGACCAGCGATTCGCTCTCGGTCGGCTCGACCATCAGCGTGCCGGGTACCGGGAAGCTGAGCGTCGGCGCGTGGAAGCCGTAGTCGATCAAGCGCTTGGCGACGTCTTCTGCGCTGATGCCGTCTGCGCCGCCGGTGGCGTCCTTCAGCGGCCGCAGGTCGAGGATGCACTCGTGGGCGACGCCGCCGCCCTTGAGGCCGGCGACGTTGCCGCTGTAGTGCAGCTCGTAGTGATCGGCCAGGCGCGCCGCGATGTAGTTGGCGCCGAGGATGGCGGTCTCGGTCGCCGAGCGCAGGCCCGCCTCGCCCATCATGCGCACGTACATCCAGCTGATCGGCAGGACCGCGGCATTGCCGAGCGGCGCCGCCGACACGGCCCCGACGCCTCCGGCGACGCCGCCGCTCGCATGGCCCGGCAGGAAGGGCACCAAGTCCGCGACGACGCACACCGGGCCGACGCCCGGCCCGCCGCCGCCGTGCGGGATGCAGAAGGTCTTGTGCAGGTTGAGGTGGCTGACGTCGCCGCCGAACTCGCCCGGCGCCGCGACGCCGACCAGCGCGTTCATGTTCGCGCCGTCGACGTAGACCCGGCCGCCGTAGGTGTGGACGACCTTGCACAGCTCGCGCACGCGGCGCTCGAACACGCCGTAGGTCGAGGGGTAGGTGATCATCACGCAGGCGAGCTTGGCGGCGTGCTGCCGGCACTTCGCCTCGAGGTCGGCGAGATCGACGTTGCCTTCGGCATCGCACTTGGTGACGACGACCTGCAGGCCCGCCATCTGCGCGCTCGCGGGATTGGTGCCGTGCGCCGATTCCGGGATCAGGCAGATCGTGCGCGCTGCATCGCCGCGCGACGCGTGCCAGGCCCGGATCGCCAGCAGGCCCGCGTACTCGCCCTGCGAGCCCGCGTTGGGCTGCAGGCTCACGCCCGCATAGCCGGTCGCCTCGCACAGCCACGTCTCGAGCTGGCGGCGCAGCTCGTCGTAGCCCTGGCGCTGGTCGGCCGGCGCGAACGGATGAATCGCCGCGAAGCCGGGCCAGGTGATCGGGATCATCTCGCTCGTCGCGTTCAGCTTCATCGTGCACGAGCCGAGCGGGATCATCGAGCGGTCGAGGGCGAGATCCTTGTCGGCCAGGCCGCGCAGATAGCGCAGCATGCCGGTCTCGCTGTGGTGGCGATTGAAGACCGGATGCGTGAGGAACGGCGACGTGCGGCGCAGTCCGTCGGGGATCATCGGCGCGATGCCGCGCTCGAAGGACGCGACGTCGGGCAGCGTCTGCCCGGCCTTCGCGAACACGCGCCAGAGGGCGACGATGTCGTCGCGCGTCGTCGTCTCGTCGAGGGCGATGCCGAGCATCGTGTCGCCCCATTCGGGATAGCGGCGCAGGTTCATGCCGGCGTCGGCGGCGCGCGCGAAGATGGTCGCCGTCGACGCGCCGGCGTCGATCGTGATCGTGTCGAAGGCCGACTCGCCGCGCACCGTCCAGCCGAGCTCGCGCAGGCCTTCGGCGAGCACCGCCGTGTACGCGGCGACCCGCTCGGCGATGCGCTTGAGCCCAGCCGGGCCGTGGTAGACCGCGTACATGCTGGCGACCACGGCAGGCAGCACCTGCGCCGTGCAGATGTTCGACGTGGCGCGCTCGCGCCGGATGTGCTGCTCGCGCGTCTGCAGCGCGAGACGGTAGGCGGTGTCGCCGTGAGCATCGATGCTGACCCCGACCAGCCGGCCGGGCAGGCCGCGCTTGTACTCGTCGCGGCACGCGAGGTAGGCCGCGTGCGGGCCGCCGCAGCCCATCGGCATGCCGAAGCGCTGGGTCGTGCCGCAGGCGATGTCGGCGCCGAGCTCGCCCGGCGGCGTGACGAGCGTCAACGCGAGCAGGTCGCAAGCGACGATGAAGGCGGCACCGTGGGCGTGAATCTTCGGCGCATCGGCGCGCATGTCGTGCAGCTGGCCGCTCGTCGCCGGCCATTGCGCAAGCGCGGCGAAGTAGTCGCCGCCGGCGATCAGCGTGTTCCATTCCTCGGCCGAGTTGGCAAGGACGATCGTGAGCCCGAGCGGCTCGGCGCGGGTGCGCAGCACCTCGATCGTCTGCGGATGGGCGTCGCCGGCGACGACGATCGTGTCGCTCTTGGCCTTGACGCTGCGCCGCGCCAGCGTCATCGCTTCGGCGGCAGCGGTCGCCTCGTCGAGCATCGACGCGTTGGCGATCGCCATGCCGGTGAGGTCGCAAACCATCGTCTGGAAGTTGACGAGCGCCTCGAGGCGGCCTTGCGAGATCTCCGCCTGGTACGGCGTGTACGCGGTGTACCAGGCCGGATTCTCGAGGACGTTGCGCAGGATGACCCCGGGCGTGTGGGTCGCGTGGTAGCCCTGCCCGATGAAGCTCTTCAATACGCGGTTCTTGTCGGCGATGCCTTTCAGCTCGGCGAGCGCTGCGGCTTCGCCGAGCGGCGCCGGCAGGCGCATCGGCGCCCGCCGCGCGATCGACGCCGGGACGATCTGCTCGATCAGCGCGCGCCGCGACGCCGCGCCGATCACCGACAGCATGTGCGCCTCGGCGGCGCGATCGATGCCGATGTGGCGGGCGGCGAACTCGCCGGCGGTCTCGAGTTCGGCGAGCGGTTTCAGAGCGGACATCAGCATCGTGGACTCGCGAAGATTGGAAGAGGGACTCGGGACGTCAGGCGGCCTTGACGAGCGCGTCGTATGCGGCCTGGTCCATCAGCGACGCCGTCGCCGCCGGATCGGCCAGCTTGATCTTGAAGAACCAGCCCGAGGCGAGCGGGTCGGTGTTGGCAAGAGACGGGTCGGCGCGCAGCGCCTCGTTGACCGCGACGACCTCGCCGTCGACCGGCATGTAGAGGTCGGCGGCGGCCTTCACCGACTCGACCACGCCTGCGACTTCGCCCTTCTTGAACGACGTGCCCACCGCTGGAAGGTCGACGAAGACGACGTCGCCGAGCGCGTCCTGGGCGTGGACCGTGATGCCGACGGTTGCCGCGGCGTCGTCGCCGGTGTCGATCCATTCGTGTTCGGGCGTGTAGAGAACGGGCATGTCGTGGCTCCTGTGGAATGAATGCGAAGCGGATGCTTCAGCCGCGGAAATATCGATGCGGGACGAAGGGCATGGGCGCGACCTGCATCGGCAGCAGCTTGCCGCGCACGTCGGCCGAGACGCGCGTGTCGACCGCGGCGAGCGCGGTCGCGACGTAGGCCAGCGCGATCGGCTTGCGGACCGTCGGCCCGATCGTTCCGCTCGTGACGCGGCCGACGCTCGCGCCGCCGGCATCGAGAATCGCCGCGCCTTCGCGCACCGGCGCGCGGTCCAGGCCGGCGAGGCCGACGCGCTTCTTCGCGACGCCGTCGGTGATCTGGCGGCCGATCGTCGCCGCGCCGGGATAGCCGCCGGCGCGATCGCCGCCCGGACGGCGCACCTTCTGGATCGCCCACGCGAGGCCGGCTTCGATCGGCGTCGTCGTGGTGTCGATGTCGTGGCCGTAGAGGCACAGGCCCGCTTCGAGCCGCAAGGTGTCGCGCGCGCCCAGGCCGGCAGGAAGCACCTCGGGCTGATCGAGGAGGGCGCGGGCGAGCGCTTCGGCATCGACGTCGGCGACCGAGATCTCGAAGCCGTCTTCGCCCGTGTAGCCGGAGCGCGTCGCGAAGACGGCGATGCCTGCGATGCGCGCTTCTGCGCCGCTCATGAAGGTGAGTTGCGCCAGGTTCGGGGCCAGCCGCGTCATGACCGTGGCCGCCTTCGGACCTTGCAGCGCGAGCAGGGCGCGGTCGGGCATCGGCTCGATCGTGCAGCGGCTGCCGATGCGCGCGCGCAGGTGCGC
>JAYTHL010000015.1:0-2126 GCA_043732605.1 Rhizobacter sp.
TCGGCGCCGGCATGATGGGCGCCGGCATCGCCCACGCGAACGCCGTGCGCGGCATCGCCTGCGTGCTGAAGGACGTGTCGTCCGAGAAGGCCGACGCCGGCCTGGCCGCGATCCGAAGGATCACGTCGGCGCAGGTCGCGAAGGGAAGGATGGATCCGGCGCGCGAGGCCGGGCTGCTCGCGCTGATCAAACCGACGGCGGAGGCGGGAACGCTCGACGGCTGCGACCTGATCATCGAAGCCGTGTTCGAGAACCGCGCGCTCAAGGCGGCGGTGACGAAGGAGGCCGAGCCGATGCTCGCGCCTGGCGGCGTCTTCGCGAGCAACACCTCGACCTTGCCGATCGGCGGGCTGGCGACGGCGAGCGCGCATCCCGAGCGCTTCGTCGGCCTGCACTTCTTCTCGCCGGTGCACAGGATGCAGCTCGTCGAGATCATCCGCGGCAAGGCGACGAGCGACGAGACGATCGCGCGGATGTTCGACTACGTGATCGCGCTCGGCAAGACGCCGATCGTCGTCAACGACGCGCGCGGCTTCTTCACGAGCCGCGTCTTCGGCACCTACGTGATGGAAGGCGCGGCCATGCTCGCCGAAGGCATCGCCGCGCCTCTGATCGAGCACGCGGCGCTCGCCGCCGGCATGCCGGTCGGTCCGCTCGCGGTTCTCGACGAGACTTCGCTCGCGCTCTCGGTCCACGTCATCGAGCAGACGCGCGCCGATTTCGCTGCCGAGGGCAAGTCGGTCGCGCTCACGGCGGGCGAAGCGCTGGTCGAGCGGATGGTCAAGGAGCTCGGCCGCCCGGGTCGCGCCGGCGGCGGTGGCTTCTACGACTATCCGGTTGGCCAGCCGAAGCGACTGTGGCCCGGACTGCGCGAGACCTTCGAGCGCAGCGACGTCAGCGCCGACGTCGACGAACTCAAGCAGCGGCTGCTGTATCGCCAGTCGATCGAGACGGCGCGGTGCCTGGCCGAGGGCGTGCTCACGAGCGTCGCCGAAGCCAACATCGGCTCCATCCACGGCATCGGCTTTCCGGCGTGGACGGGCGGGGCGATGCAGTTCATCGCGTCGGAAGGCCGTGAGCGCTTCATCGCCAATGCCGACGCGCTCGCCGCGCGCCACGGCAACCGCTTCCTGTTGTCGGTCGCGACGCTGGACACCGCACTGAGCCGGCGCGCGGCGTCCTAGAAGCGACCCCGAAGGAGTCCGCCCCTCCCTCCTGGAGGGAGGGGAGCGCAACGGGGGAGGAGCGCTCCTGAAGCGAAGCGAAGAAGTGAAGAACGCGAAGCGTGCTTCACTTCTTCAGCGTCAGGATCCACTGCACGAGCTGCTTCGCCTCGGCCTCGTTGACCTGTGGATTCGCCGGCATCGGCACCGCACCCCAGACGCCGGCGCCGCCTTTCATGACCTTGGTCGTGAGCTTGGGCACCGCGTCGGCCTGGCCCGCGTACTTCGCCGCGACATCCTTGTAGGCGGGCCCGATCACCTTCTGGTCGACGGCGTGGCAGGCCATGCAGTTCTTCTTCTGGGCCAGCTCGGGGTTGGCGAACGCGGGCGCCCAAAGCATGCAGGCGGTCACGATTGCGGCGATTCGAACAGTGCTCATGGGCTTCCCGGATCTCGCGACGAAGCGTCGCTCGGCTACCATCAGGATAACGGACGGAGCCACCGCCGGTTGACGTCATGCACGTCGCTGCGAGCCCCGTGAAGCTGGAGCCACCGCATGCTGTTCGTCCTCATCGGTATCGCCGTCATCGCGCTCAATCTTGCCGGCATCGGACCGCTCGCGGCCTGGAACTGGCAGTTCTTCGGCGACCTGTGGAAGTTCTGCGTGCCGTTCGCGTTCGCGGTCGCCTGGTGGGTGTGGTCCGACAAGTCGGGCCTCAACAAGAAGCGCGAGATGGCCCGGATGGAGAAGAAGAAGGCCGACCGGCGCAAGGAGAACCTCGTCTCCCTGGGCATGGACAACCGCCACCGCAAGCGCTGAGCTCCGTGGGACGTCGAGGTCCCGACCTCACGCGTCTGCGTCGAGCACCGCACCCTTGCTCGCGCTCGACGCGTTCTTCGCGAACTTGGCGAGCACACCGCGCGTGTAGCGCGGTGCAGGTGCCTTCCAGGCGGCGCGACGCG
>JAYTHL010000016.1:0-20333 GCA_043732605.1 Rhizobacter sp.
CCGCCGCCCATGCAGACGAAGAGCGCGTCGAGCGGACCGACATCCTCGAAGAGCTCGAGCGCCGCTGTCCCTTGGCCGGCGATCACGTCGGGATGGTCGTACGGCGGGATCAGTGTCATGCCGCGCTCGCCGGCGAGGCTTCGGCCGATCGCTTCCCGGTCCTCGCGGAAGCGGTCGTAGACGACGACCTCCGCACCGCAGCCGCGCGTCGCCGCGACCTTGGCCGCCGGCGCGTCGTGCGGCATGACGATCACCGCCGGCATGCCGAGCAGGCGCGCCGAGAGCGCGATCGCCTGCGCGTGGTTGCCGGACGAGAACGCGACGACGCCGGCGCGTCGCTGGCGCTCGTCGAAGCGCGACAGCGCGTTGAAGGCGCCGCGGAACTTGAAGGCGCCCATGCGCTGGAAGTTCTCGCACTTGAAGAACAGCTGCGCACCGAGCTCGGCGTCTGCCGTGCGCGACGTGAGGACCGGCGTGCGGTGGGCATGACCGGCGATGCGCGCGGCGGCGGCGCGGACATCGTCGAAGGTCGGCAGCACGAGTGGCGTGGGCGAAGCAGGCATGGAGCTCTCCGGGTTCAGGGCCGGCGGCGCCGGGCGGATTCGTAGAAGCACACCGCGGCAGCCGCGGCGACGTTGAGCGACTCCTCGCCGCCGGGCTGCGGGATCGACAGCATCGCCGAACAGCGCGAAGCGACCGAGGCCGAAACACCCTGCCCTTCGTGGCCGAGCACCCAGGAGCACGGCCACGGCAGCGCGAACGCGTCGATGCGCTCGCTCGCGTGCGGGCTCGTGCCGAAGAGCGGCAGTTCGAGCGCGGCCAGCGCCGCGTCTTCCGCGCCCTCGACCAGATGCAGGCCGAAGTGCGCGCCCCTGCCGGCACGGACGACCTTCGGCGACCAGAGCGCGGCCGTGCCGATCAGCGCGACCACCTGCACGAAGCCGAACGCAGCGGCGCTTCGCAGCATGCTTCCGACGTTGCCCGGATCCTGGACCCGGTCGAGGACGAGCGTCGGCTCATGCGGGCGCACGGACGCCTGCAATGGAACGTCGACCAGGAATGCGATCGCGGCCGGCGACTCGAGCGTGCCGATGCCAGCCATGGCGTCGTCGGCGATGACCGCGACGTCGGTGGCGCCCTGCGCGAGCTCGCGCAGGGCGGGTGTCGCCCACGCCGTCTCGCTGAGCAGCGCTTGCGGCGCAGGTCCATTGCGCTGGCGCCAGGCGGCGCACAGATGCTCGCCTTCCAGCAGCAGCGTGCCGCTCTTGCGGTATCCGCCCGGGTCCGACGCGAGCTTGCGCACGCGCGCGAGCAGCGGGTTGGAGCGCGACGTGATCTGCGTGACCTTGGCCACGGGGCTGCTCAGAACAGGCGGTCGAGGACGCTGCGCACCGGAGCGAAGCTGCGTCGGTGGTGCGGGCAGGCGCCGTGGACCTGCAGCGCGTTCAGGTGCTCGGGCGTCGAATAGCCCTTGTGGCTGTCGAATCCGTACTGCGGGTGCTGGTCGTGCAGCTGCATGCAGAGCCGATCGCGGTGGACCTTGGCGATGATCGACGCCGCCGAGATCGCGCGCACCTTGGCGTCGCCGCCGACGACCGTGCGCACCGCCATCGTCAGCTCGGGACGCTGGTTGCCGTCGACGAGCACGATCTGCGGCTGCTGCGCGAGGCCCTCGACGGCGCGGCGCATCGCGAGCAAGGCCGCGCGCAGGATGTTGATCGTGTCGATCTCGGCGACGCTCGCCGACGCGACGCAGAAGCAGATCGCCTTCCTGCGGATCTCGTGGTCGAGCCGCTCGCGCTCCTCGGCGGCGAGGAGCTTCGAGTCGTTGAGACCGCGGATCGTGCGCGTCTCGTCGAGGATCACGGCCGCTGCGACGACCGGCCCGGCGAGCGGCCCGCGGCCGACCTCGTCGACGCCAGCCATCAGGCCCGAGACGTTGACGATGCAGCGCAGCTGATGGGCGCGGAGAAAGGTCCTGGCGTGCATGGGACGAGTGTCAGCGATCGAGCAGGGCTTCGATGGCGGCGGTCGCGAGGGCGCCTGTGTCGCGCCGCAGAGCGAGATGGATGCCCTCGAACCGGACCCGCAGCGACTCGGCCGCGTCGGGATCGTCGAGCCACTTGAACGCTGCGGCGGAGATCTTCGCAGGCGTCGCGTCGCCCTGCAACAGCTCGGGCACGGCGAACTCGCGCAGAAGGATGTTGGGCAGCGAAACCCACGGCTGGTAGCTCATGCGCTTGCCCATCTGCCAGGTGAGCGCGTGCATGGCGTAGACGACGACCATCGGCCGCTTGAAGAGCGCGGTCTCGAGCGTCGCCGTGCCGCTCGCGACCAGGGCGACGTCGCAGGCGGCGAGCGCCTCGTGCGCCTGGCCGTCGAGCAGCGTGATCGGCGCGTCGGGTGCGTATTGCTTGCGCAGCGGCTCGATCGCATGGCGCAGGCCGGTGACGACCGGGACGACGAAGCGCAGGTCGGGGCGCGCGCGGCTCATCTCGGCGGCGGCGCCGAAGAGGCGTGGCGCGATGTACTGGATCTCCGAGCGGCGGCTGCCCGGCAGGAGCGCGACCAGCGTCGCGTCGTCGTCGATGCCGAGCGCAGCGCGGCCGGCGGCACGGGGCACGTCGAACGGGATCGCGCTCGCCAGCGGATGGCCGACGTAGACGGCGTTGATCTTCTGCTTGGCGTAGATCTCGGGCTCGAACGGGAAGATGCAGAGCACGAGGTCGGTGGCACGGCCGATCTTCTCGATCCGCTTGCCGCGCCACGCCCAGATCGAGGGGCTGACGAAGTGGATCGTCTTCACGCCCGCCGCCTTGAGCCTGATCTCGACGTCGAGGTTGAAGTCGGGTGCATCAACGCCAATGAAGGCGTCGGGCTTGTCGGCCATCAGGCGCTCGAGGAGCTGGGTGCGGATGGCGAGGATCTCGCGGAAGTGGCCGAGCACCTCGACGTAGCCGCGGACCGACAGCTTGTCGTGCGGCCACCAGGCATCGAAGCCCTGCTCTGCCATGCGCGGGCCGCCGATGCCCTCGGCGACGAGTGCCGGCCAGCGCCCGCGCAGGCTCTGCAGCAGCGAGCCCGCGAGCAGGTCGCCCGAGGCCTCGCCCGCGACCATCGCGAAGCGCGGCGATTCAGGAGTCATGGGAACGGACCGGGGCAGGAATCAGCGCGCGATGCCTCGCCTGGCCGACGCCAGGAAGTCGCCGAGCAGGCGAATGTCGGCGGCCGCCTCCGGGGCGATCTCGGCGAGCGCGGCGATCTTCTCGCGCGCCTGATCCAGCGTCAGGCCGTCGCGATAGAGAAGGCGATACATCTGCTTCACGGCGGCGATGCGCTCGTCCGAGAAGCCGCGCCTGCGCAGGCCCTCGGCGTTGAAGCCGCGCACTGTCAGCGGATTGCCGTCGACCATCATGAATGGCGGCACGTCTTGCGAGACATGGCTCTGGAAGCCCGCCATCGCATGCGGCCCCATCTTGACGAACTGGTGCAGTCCGCTCATCGCGCCGACGATCGCCCAGTCGCCGAGATGGACGTGGCCGGCGAGCCCGGCGTAGCCGGCGACGATCGTCTGGCTGCCGACGACGCAATCGTGGGCGATGTGCACGTTGTTCATCAGCCAGTTGTCGCTTCCGATCCGCGTCGTGCCCCCGTCCTGCGCCGTGCCGATGTTGAAGTTGCAGTACTCGCGGATCGTGTTGCGGTCGCCGATCTCGAGCGTCGTCGGTTCGCCCGCGTACTTCTTGTCCTGCGGCACGCCGCCGAGCGAGCAGAACTGGAAGATGCGGTTGTCGGTGCCGATCGTCGTCCGGCCCTCGATGACGCAGTGCGGCCCGACGACGGTGCCCGCGCCGATGCGCACCTGGCTGCGAACGATGCTGTAGGGACCGATCTCGACGTCGGCCGCCAGCTCGGCGCCTGGCTCGACGATCGCTGTCGGGTGAGTCTTCGACATCGGCGCAATCGCCTATTCGACGACGGCCCGCACCGCGCACATCAGCGCGGCCTCGACGGCGAGCTCGCCGTCGACGGTGGCCCGCGCCGTGAACTTGAAGATGCCGGACTTCATGCGGTCGAGCGTCACGTCGAGCATCAGCTGGTCGCCCGGCTCGACGGGGCGCTTGAAGCGCGCGGCATCGATTCCTGCGAAGTAGTAGAGCCGCTTGTCGTCGGGTGCAGCGTCGAGCGCGTCGAAGGAGAGCAGCGCAGCCGCCTGCGCCAGTGCCTCGAGCATCATCACGCCCGGCATCACCGGGCGGAGGGGAAAGTGGCCGACGAAGTACGGCTCGTTGGCGGTGACGTTCTTGAGCGCCACGATGCGCTTGCCGTGCTCGAGCTCGACGACGCGGTCGACCATCAGGAACGGATAGCGATGCGGCAATCGCTTCAGGATGTCGTGGATGTCCATGGTCATGTCGACTTCTTCTCCAGCGCTCGCACCCGCTCTCGCAACGCATGCAAGTGGCGCAGCGCGGCCGCGTTCTTCCGCCACGCGGCATTGTCGTCGAACGGAAACAGGCCGCTGTAGAAGCCCGGCTTGTGGATCGAGCTCGTGATCTGGGTCGCGGCCGACACCACGACGCGGTCGACGATCGTGACGTGGCCGTTGATGCCGGCGCCGCCGCCGATCATGCAGTGCGCACCGATCACGACGCTGCCGGCGATGCCGACGCAGCCGGCGATCGCCGTGTGCTCGCCGATGCGCACGTTGTGTCCGACCTGCGCCTGGTTGTCGATCTTCACGCCGTTGCCGATGACGGTGTCGCCTGTTGCGCCGCGATCGACGCAGCTGTTGGCGCCGATCTCGACATCGTCACCGATCACGACGCGGCCGAGCTGCTCAATCTTCACCCAGCCGTCGCGGTGCGGCGCGAAGCCGAAGCCGTCGGCACCGATGACGGCGCCCGGCTGCAGGAAGCAGCGCGCGCCGAGCATCGTCTCGTAGAGCACCGTCACACGCGGGCCAAGCCGGGTGCCGGCGCCGATCCGGCAATCGCGCCCGACGAAGGCATGGGCGCCGATCGTCACGCCGTCGCCGAGGACGGCTCCGCTCTCGACGACCGCGAATGCGCCGATCGCCACGTCGGCGCCGAGCTGCGCGTTCGCATCGACGACCGCGCTCGCATGGACGCCGCGTTCCGGACGCGGTCGCATGCGCCCGGCCCACCACTGGGTGAGATGCGCGAAGTAGAGATAGGGATCGTCGCTGACGATCGTCGCGCCGCGCGCCACCGCCTCGTCGCGAAATGCCGGCGCGACGATGACGCAGCCGGCCGACGAGCCGGCGAGCTGCTTTGCGTAGCGCGGGTTGGAGAGGAATGCGATCGTCGTCGAGGTCGCCGTCTCGAGCGGGCCGACCGAAGCAATGCGGATCGCGCCGTCGCCGATCAGTTCTCCGCCGAGGTGCTCGGTGATCTCGCGAAGTGCGACTTCGCTCACCGCAGCTCTTATTTGCCGCCCTGGGCGTTGAGCGCCTTGATCACCTTGTCGGTGATGTCGACCTTGGGGCTCCAGAACACGGCCTCCTGCAGGATCAGGTCGTACTTCTCGGTTTCGAAGATCTGCTTGATGACGCGGTTCGTGCGCTCGACGACGGTGGCGAGCTCCTCGTTCTTGCGCTGGCTCAGGTCTTCTTGGAACTCGCGGCGCTTCCTCTGCAGCTCGCGGTCCTGGTCGACCAGCTCGCGCTGTCGCCGCGTGCGCTCTGCCTCGGCCAGCGTGGGCGCGTCCTTGTCGAGCTTGTCGCTCGCCGTCTTCAGACGGGCGGCGATGTCGTTCAGGTCCTTCTCGCGCTTGGAGAACTCGACCTCGAGCTTGCTCTGCGCAGCCTTGGCCGGCACGGCCTCGCGCAGCACGCGGTCGCTGTTGACGTAGCCGATCTTCAGCTCCTGCGCCGACGCAGCCGTCGCCGCGACTGCGACGAGCGCGACCACGAGCATCGATTTCAGGGAGTGGCTGTTCATCAAAAGGCGGTCCCGATCTGAAACTGAAGGCGCTGGATTCTATCTTCTGGCTTTTTCTTCACCGGCGTGCCGTAGCTGAGCTTGAGCGGGCCGATCGGCGACACCCAGCTCACCCCCAGGCCGGCCGACGCGCGCAGGCTGTCGAGGCTGATGTGCTCGTTCTCGCCCCAGACGTTGCCGGCGTCGGCGTAGACGAAGATCCGCAACGTCCGGTCGGAGCCCGCACCCGGCACCGGCAGGTAGAGCTCGTTGTTGATGTTGAAGCGCCGGTTGCCACCGATGAACGCACCTGTCACGTCGACCGGGCCGAGCGAGCCCTGCTCGAAGCCGCGAACGGTGCCGAGGCCGCCACCGTAGAAGTTCTTGAAGATCGGATACGGACGGCTGCCGAGGCCTTTGCCGTAGCCGAGCTCGGCGTTGACGCCGAAGCTGAACGAGCGGTTGAAGTTGATGTACTGCTGGCCCTGCAGGTTCGCGCGCAGGTACTTGGCGCCGCCGATCGGCGCGTAGTCGAGGTTCACGCGCAGGTACCGGCCGGCCGTCGGCACCAGCGCGCTGTCGCGGTTGTCGCGGGTCCAGCCGATGGTGAGCGGGATCGAGCCGCTGGTCTCGCCGAACTGCTCGCGGTAGAGGAAGTAGCTGTTGGGCAGCGAGGTCGCGCCCTTGATCTCGGTGCGCTCGGCGCCGATGCCGAAGAAGACGGTGTCGTACTCGCTGAACGGCACGCCGAAGCGGATCGCCGCGCCCGGTGTCACGAGCTTGTACTCCTCGCCCTGGCTGTTGATCGGCCGGCTCGTGCGGTAGTAGAGGTCGATCGATCGCGAGATGCCGTCGATGGTGAAGTACGGATCGACCGTGCTCAGCACGAGCGTGCGGTTGTACTTGCTCGTGTTGAGGTCGAGGCCGAGGTAGTTGCCCGAGCCGAAGATGTTTTCCTGCTTGATCGAGGCCGTCAGCGAGAGCTTGTCGGCGGACGAGAAACCGGCGCCGAGCGAGAGATTGCCGGTCGGCTTTTCCTTGATCGTGATCGTCAGGTCGACCTGGTCCTGCGAGCCCGGAACTTCGGTCGTGTCGACACCGACGTCGCTGAAGTAGCCGAGCCGGTCGACCCGGTCGCGCGAGAGCTTGATCTTGGTACCGTCGTACCACGACGACTCGAACTGGCGGAACTCGCGCCGGATGACCTCGTCGCGCGTCCTCGTGTTGCCGGCGACGTTGACGCGGCGCACGTAGACGCGCCGCTGCGGCTCGGCGACCAGCGTCACCGAGACGCGGCCGTTGACGCGGTCGATCTCCGGCCGCGAATCGACCTTGGCGAAGGCGTAGCCGAAGGTGCCGAAGCGATCGACGAAGGCGCGCGAGGTCTGCGCCACGGTCTCGGCTCGATACGGGTCGCCTGGCTTGATCGTGACCAGGGTGCGGAAGTCGTCTTCCTTGCCAAGGTACTCGCCTTCCAGCTTCACGCCGGTGACGGTATAGAGCTGGCCCTCCTTCACATTGACCGTGATGGTGATGTCCTGCTTGTCGGGCGAGATCGCGACCTGCGTCGACGCCACCTCGAACTCGAGGTAGCCGCGGTTCTGGTAGTAGGCGCGCAGGGTCTCGAGGTCGGCGTTCAGCTTGGCGCGCGAATAGCGGTCGCCCTTCAGGTAGAAGTTGAGCCAGCTGCCGTCGTTGAGCTCGAACAGGCCTTTCAGCGTGCCCTCGGAGAACACCTTGTTGCCCGCGATCCGGATCTCGCTGATCCGGGCGGCGCTGCCTTCGACGATCGTGAAGGTGACGTTGACGCGGTTGCGCTCCTGCGGCGTCACCGTCGTCACGACCTCGGCGCCGTAGAGGCTGCGCGTGAGGTACTGGCGCTTCAGTTCCTGCTCGGCGCGATCGGCCAGCGCCTTGTCGAACGGCAGGCCTTCGCCGATGCCGAAGTCCTTCAGTGACTTGACCAGCGCGTCCTTCTCGAACTCGTGCATTCCGACGAAGTCGATGTTCGCGATCACCGCGCGCTCGTCGACGATGACGACGGCGACACCGTTGTCGATGTCGATGCGCACGTCCTTGAAGAGGCCGGTCGCGAACAAGGCGCGCAACGCCGCCGAGCCCTTCTCGTCGGTGTAGGTGTCGCCGATCCGGAACGGCAGCGCCGCGAACACCGTGCCGGCGTCCGAGCGCTGCAGGCCTTCGACGCGGATGTCCTTCAGCACGAACGGCTCGATCGCCGATGCCGCGCCGATGTGCAGGGCCAGGGCGAGCGCGGCCGAAAGCGGGGCGAGGCGAAGAGGACGCAAGCGCAGGAGACGGTGGACGGAGGAACGGGCGCGGGGAGCGGGAACAGGCATGCAGTCGGTCATTGGAGACCCAGCAGGCGGGCCATGTCGTTGTAGAGCGCCAGGGACATCATCATCAGCATGATGGCAACCCCGCCACGCTGCAGCCTGTCGAGCCACAACTCAGAGACCCGACGTCCCGTCACGGCCTCGAAAAGATAATACATCAGGTGTCCGCCGTCGAGGACGGGCAAGGGCAGCAGGTTGAGCACGCCGAGACTGACGCTCACGACCGCGAGAAAGCCGAGGTAGTACGCGAGGCCGAGCCGCACGGACTGGCCGGCGTAGTCGGCGATCGTCACCGGCCCGCTCAGGTTCTTGAGCGAGGCCTGGCCGATGATCATCTTGCCGAGCATCTTCACCGTCAGTGCCGACATCTGCCAGGTCTGCGTGACCGCGCTCGTCATGCCTTCGACAACGCCGTAGCGGACGTTCGTCATCTCGGGCGGCTGGCCGGGGAACACCTCGAGGCGGCCGACGCGGTTGCCGCCGTCGACGATTACCGCGGGAATCACCTGAAGGTCGCTGCGAGTGCCGGCGCGCTCGATGCGCCAGTGCATCGGCGCCGCGACGCCGGTGCGTCCGCTGGCCCGGATGATGTCGCGCACCTGGGTCGCGTCCCCGATCGCGACGTTGTCGATCGACAGCACCCGATCGCCCGGCTTCAGCCCCGCGGCGGCGCCGGCGCCGCCGGCCTTGACTTCGCCGAGCACCGGTTCGCTCCAGGGATTGCCGAGGCCGATGCGCTGCATCGTCTTGGCGTCGACGTCGGCGCCAGCGAGCGATGCGAGATCGAGGTGGACGCGACGCTGGCCGCGGCCGTCGCGCGTGCTCACCATGAGGTCGATGCCGTCGCCGTGCAGCATCGACTGCGTCACCTGCCAGCGCAGGTCGGTGAGCGAGCGCACGTCGCGCCAGTCGACGCCGTCGGACGACCACGCGCGCACCCAGTCACCGGCGCGCATGCCGGCGCGCTCGGCGAGACTGGCCGCGGCTGGCGGCCCGAGCAAGGCCTTCGGCTCGTCGACGCCGATCCAGTGCGCGGTCGCGTACAGGGCGATCGCCAGCAGCAGATTCGCCGCCGGGCCCGCCGCGACGATCGAGGCGCGCTGCCAGAGCGGCTTGCGGTTGAAGGCGTGGTCGAGCTCGGCCGGGCTCACCTCGCCCTCGCGCTCGTCGAGCATGCGCACGTAGCCGCCGAAAGGCAACGCGCAGACCACGAACTCGGTGGCCGTCGGAGTCGCCTGACGGCGCCACAGGACGCGGCCGAAGCCGACCGAGAAGCGCAGCACCCGAACGCCGCAGGCGACGGCGACCCGGTAGTGCCCGTACTCGTGGACGATGATCAGGACGCCCAGCGTCAGGAAAAAAGCGAGGACGGTGATCAGCATCGCGAGTCCCGGTTGCTCATTGCAGGTAGGCCTTCAGGAATTGGCCGGCGCATTGCCGGGCCTCGGCATCGAGCGCGAGCAGGGACGCGAGCGAATCTGCCGCGCCACGCGCCGGCGCGAGCGCCTCGAGGGTGCGGCAGTTGACGGTGTGAATCCGGTCGAAGCGAATGGTTCCGGAGAGAAACGCCGCCACAGCTTCTTCGTTCGCGGCGTTCAGCACCGCGGTCGTCCCGGCCGGACCGCGCAACGCGTCCCAGGCCAGGCCGAGGCCGGGATAGAGCTTCAGGTCGGCGGGCTCGAAGGTGAGCGATGCAAGACGCTGCCAGTCGAGCGGCTCGGTGCCGGAATCGATGCGGTCGGGATAGGCCAGGCCGAAGGCGATCGGCACGCGCATGTCGGGCGTGCCGAGCTGGGCCAAGACCGACTGGTCGCGGCACACGACCATCGAGTGGATGATGCTCTGCGGATGGATCACGACATCGATCTGCTCCGGCGCGAGTTCGAAGAGGTAATGCGCCTCGATGACCTCGAGCGCCTTGTTCATCATCGTCGCCGAGTCGACCGAGATCTTGCGGCCCATGACCCAGTTCGGATGCGCGCAGGCCTGGTCGGGCGTGACCGCCTGCAGCGTCGCCGGATCACGACCGCGGAACGGGCCGCCGGACGCGGTGAGGACGATGCGCGCGACGCGATCCTTCCAGGTCGCGCGGTCTTCGGGCAGGCACTGGAAGATTGCCGAGTGTTCGCTGTCGATGGGCAGCAGGGTCGCGCCGCCGCGCGCCACGGTGTCGACGAAGAGATGTCCGCCGACGACGAGCGCCTCCTTGTTGGCGAGCAGCAGCCGCTTGCCCGCCACCGCCGCGGCCAAGCAGGGCGCGAGGCCCGCGGCGCCGACGATGGCCGCCATGACGGCGTCGACCTCGGGATGTGCGGCGAGCTCCGAGAGCGCGCCCTCGCCGCTCATCACTTCGGTCGCGATGCCCGCAGAGCGCAGTCGCGTCGTGAGCTCGCGCGCCTGCGCCGCCGTGGCGACGGCGGCGAAGCGGGGCCGATGGCGCACGCAGAGCGCGAGCAGCTCGTCCAGGCGACTGTGCGCAGTGACCGCAAAGATCTCGAAGCGGTCCGGATGCGCGCCGGCCACCTCGAGCGTCGCCTGGCCGACCGAGCCGGTCGCGCCGAGGATGCACAGGCGCTGTGCCGGTCCGGAACGATCGTGCGAAGGTGTCTTCACAGCGCAGCCAACGCCAGGGCGATCGGAAACACGGGCAGGAGCCCGTCGACGCGGTCGAGGATGCCGCCGTGCCCCGGCAGCAGCGCGCTGCTGTCCTTGGCGCCGGCGCTGCGCTTCACGAGCGACTCGAACAGGTCGCCGACAACACTCATCGCGACGAGGAAGACGACGACCAGCGCGAGCCCGGCATAGCTGAAGCGGTTGGCGATGATCGTGTAGAAGCTTTCGCCGCCGGTCGATCCCGACGCATCGACGATGAGCCAGCCGATCGCGACCAGCAGCGCGCCGGCCATCCCGCTCCAGACGCCTTCCCAGCTCTTGCCCGGACTGATCGCCAGCGCGAGCTTGCGCCGGCCGAATCGGCGTCCGCCGAAGTACGCGAAGATGTCCGCGGCCCAGACGAGAGTGAAGATGGAGAGGATGAAATTGAGTCCGCCGGCCTTCGCGTTCGAGAACGCGAGCCAGGCGGTCCACAGGGCGACCAGGCCGATGAGCCAGCGCAGCGCACGCGGCACCTCCGGCCAGCCGGCCACGCCTTTGCCCAGCGCCCAGGTGCCGCCGAGGACCCACAGACCGAAAGCCAGCCACCACGACGCGTGCGGCGCGTGCGTGGCCCAGCCCACGTAGAGCGCGAGCCCGCACGCCGCCGCGAGCAGCGCGCCGAGCGGCACGGCGAATGCGCCGCCATCGTTGAGCCGGACCCACTCCCAGCCGCCGATCGCCATGCCGGCGAGCGTGAGCAGCGCGAACGGCCACGTCGTGTGGACGACGAGGGCGGGAATCAACAAGGCCAGCAGCACCACCGCCGTCAGGATGCGCTGCCTGAGCACGCGTTAGCTTCCGCTCGCGACGAGCTCGCCGACGCTGTGCACGGCACCGAAGCGCCGCTCGCGCCGCGCGTATTGGGCCAGGGCAGCGTCGAGCTCGGCGGCACCGAACTCGGGCCAGAGGCATTCGGTGAAGACGAGCTCGGAGTACGCGACCTGCCAGAGCAGGAAGTTGCTGATCCTGAGCTCGCCGCCGGTGCGGATGAAGAGGTCCGGATCGGGCGCGTAGCTGAGCGCCATGTAGCTGTTCAGCTTGGCCTCGTCGAGCTCATCGGCAGCGACACCAGCGGCCATCGCCTGGCGGCAGGCCTCGACGATGTCCCAGCGGCCGCCATAGTTGAACGCGACCGAGAGCTGGATGCGGCTGTTGTGGCGCGTGCTGTCCTCCGCGTGCTGCCAGGCCTGGCGCAGCTTGTCGGAGACCTGGGCGCGGTCGCCGATGATGCGGATGCGCACGCCGTCGCCGGCGAGCTTGGCGAGGTACTTCGAGACCGCGACGAGCACCAGGCCCATCAGGCTCGAGACTTCCTCGCTCGGCCGCTTCCAGTTCTCGGACGAGAACGCGAACACGGTGAGGTACTCGATGCCGCGGTCGGCGCAGGCGTTCACGGTGCGCACGAGCGCATCTACGCCCTGCTTGTGGCCGAAGAAGCGCGGCATGTGGCGCTTCTTGGCCCAGCGGCCGTTGCCGTCCATGACGATGGCCACGTGACGCGGCACGGCGCAAGCCGTCTCGGCCGGCTCGCCCATCAGACCGCCATGATCTCGGTTTCCTTCGCCGACGTGAGCCGGTCGATTTCCGCGATCGTGCGGTCGGTGAGCTTCTGCAGCTCGTCGAGCGAGCGCCGCTCTTCGTCTTCGGAGATGGTCTTGTCCTTCGCGAGCCGGCGCGCGTGGTCGTTGGCGTCGCGGCGCAGGTTGCGGATCGCGATCTTCGCGTCCTCGGCGGCATGACGCACGACCTTGGTCAGGTCACGGCGACGCTCTTCGGTCAGCGCCGGCATCGGGATGCGCAGCAGGTCGCCCTGCGACGACGGGTTGAGGCCGAGGTCCGACTCGCGGATCGCCTTCTCGATCTTGCCGCCCATGCCCTTTTCCCAGGGCTGGACGCTGATCGTGCGCGCGTCGAGCAGAGTGACGTTGGCGACCTGGCTGATCGGCAGCGGCGAGCCGTAGTAGTCGACGTGGACCTGGTCGAGGATGCCGGTGTGGGCACGGCCGGTGCGGATCTTCTGCAGGTCGCCCTTGAACGACTCGATCGAGCGAGCCATCTTCTGCTCGGCCGTCTTCTTGATGTCTGCAATCGCCATCGTCTCGGTCCTTACACGTGAACGAGCGTGCCCTCGTCTTCGCCGAGCACGACGCGCTTGAGCGCCCCCGGCTTGAAGATGCTGAAGACACGGATCGGCAGCTTCTGGTCGCGGCAGAGCGCGAACGCGGTCGCGTCGAGAACCTGCAGGTTCTTGATGATCGCCTCGTCGAAGCTGATGCGGCTGTAGCGCGTGGCGCTCGGATCCTTCTTCGGATCGGCGTTGTAGACGCCGTCGACGCGGGTCGCCTTGAGGACGATCTGGGCCCCCATCTCGGCGCCGCGCAGCGCCGCGGCGGTGTCGGTCGTGAAGAACGGATTGCCGGTGCCGGCCGCGAAGATCACGACCTTGCCTTCCTCGAGGTACTGCAAGGCCTTCGGCCGCACGTAGGGCTCGACGACCTGCTCGATCCCGATGGCCGACATCACGCGCGCCGTGATGCCTTCCTGGCGCATCGTGTCGGCCAGCGCCAGCGCGTTCATCACGGTCGCGAGCATGCCCATGTAGTCGGCGGTCGCGCGGTCCATGCCGACAGCGCCGCCGGCGACGCCGCGAAAGATGTTGCCGCCGCCGATCACGACCGCGACCTCGCAGCCGAGCTGCGTGACTTCCTGCACCTCGCGGACGATGCGCACGATCATCGCCCGGTTGATGCCGTAGGCGTCGTCGCCCATCAGGGCTTCGCCCGAGAGCTTGAGCAGGATGCGCTTGAACGCCGCCATGCAGTCGATTCCCCTGTGGTGATCGCGAAGTCTAGCCGCCGCCCGGTCAGGCGCGCGGCCGGTCTCAGGCGCCCTTGGCTGCGGCGACCTGCGCCGCGACCTCGGCTGCGAAGTCGCCGGTCTTCTTCTCGATCCCTTCGCCGACGACGTAGAGCGTGAACGCGTGGACCTTGGTCGACTTGTCCTTGAGCATCTGCTCGACCGTCTGCTTGTCGTTCTTGACGAAGGCCTGGTTGTGCAGGCTGACTTCCTTCAGGAACTTGGCGACCGATCCTTCGATGCGCTTGGCGACGATCTCGGCCGACTGCACTGTCTTGCCTTCGGCCTTGGCCTTCTCGGCGTCCTCGGCGGCGCGCAGCGTCGCGACCGAGCGCTCGGCGGCGATCAGTTCCTTCGCGACGTCGGCCGTGGTCAGCGCCTTCGGCTTCATCGCCGCGACGTGCATCGCCACGTCCTTGGCCGCCGTCTCGTCGCCCTCGAACTCGACCAGCACGCCGATGCGCGTGCCGTGCAGGTAGCTGGCGATCCTGCCGCCGCCGGCATAGCGCTTGAAGCGGCGGATCGACATGTTCTCGCCGATCTTGCCGACGAGGCCGGTGCGCACGTCCTCGACCGTCGGGCCGAAGCCGTCTTGCATCAGCGGCAGCGCCGATAGCGCCGCGACGTCGGCCGGGTTCTTCTGCGCGACCAGTTCGGCGAGCGACTTCGCCAGCGCGAGGAACGAATCGTTCTTGGTGACGAAGTCGGTTTCGCAGTTGAACTCGACCATCGCGCCGGTCGTGCCGTCGACCGACGCGGCGACGACGCCCTCGGCGGCGACCCGCGAGGCGGCCTTGCCCGCCTTGCTGCCGAGCTTGACGCGCAGCAACTCCTCGGCGCGCTCCATGTCGCCGTCGGCCTCGGTGAGGGCCTTCTTGCACTCCATCATGGGCGCATCGGTCTTGGCACGCAGCGCCCCGACCATGCTCGCGGTGATTGCCGCCATCGTCCTGTCCTCCTGGTCCGGCGCGCGTCCTCGTGGAGGCGCGTCCGCACATCGAATCGGTTGTGAAAGAGGGGCTGAATCAGCCCCTCGGTCCGCTCGCCGGTACGGCGAGCCGGAGTCCCCGGGATCAGGCCGCCGCTTCGTCCACTTCGACGAACTCGTCGCCGACGGCGGCGCCCTGCACCACCTCGTTGGCGGCGTTGGCCTTGCCTTCGAGCACGGCGTCGGCCACGGCCTTCGCGTACAGCGCGACAGCCTTCGACGAGTCGTCGTTGCCTGGGATCACGTAGTCGATGCCGATCGGCGAGTGGTTCGAATCGACGATGGCGATGATCGGAATGCCGAGCTTCTGCGCTTCGGCGACGGCGATCTTGTGGAAGCCCACGTCGATCACGAACATCGCGTCGGGCAAGGCGTTCATGTCCTGGATGCCGCCGATGTCCTTCTCGAGCTTGATCATCTCGCGCTGGAACATCAGCGCTTCCTTCTTGATCCGGATCTCGGTGCCTGCCTCGACCTGCGCCTTCATGTCCTTCAGGCGCTTGAGCGAGCCCTTGACGGTCTTGAAGTTGGTCATCATGCCGCCCAGCCAGCGCTGGTCGACGTAGGGCATGCCGCAGCGCTTGGCTTCGGCCGCGATCACCTCGCGCGCCTGGCGCTTGGTGCCGATCATCAGGATCGTGCCGCGGCGCGAGGCCAGCTGGCGGATGAACTTCATCGCGTCCTCGAAGAGCGGCTGCGTCTTCTCGAGGTTGATGATGTGGATCTTGTTCCGGTGGCCGTAGATATACGGGGCCATCTTCGGGTTCCAGAAGCGGGTCTGGTGTCCGAAATGGACGCCGGCTTCCAGCATTTCACGCATCGTGATCGTCATCTTGTTTCCAAAGGTTGGTTCTAGAATCCGGCTCGAATCGCAGGCGAAAGATCTTGTTTCGATCGACGCTGCGACACCTTGAATGAGCCGGTTCGCGAGTTGGGCCGCACCGAAACGGTTGGCCCGAGGCAAAGCGCCGGATTGTAGCATCGCGATGAGCGACGACCTCACTGAAGCGCGCCGACAGATCCTTGCACGGAGCACGTCGGCCGCCGCGTTGGTGGAGCGATCGATTGCCGCCGCCGGCTTGGCTCAGGTCGAGTCGGCGTTCTTGACCACGGGATTCGAGCGTGCACGAGATGCTGCACGCGCCGCAGACCGCGCAGTCACTGCCGCGACCGATCCCGGTCCGCTCGCTGGCCTTGCGGTGTCGGTGAAAGACCTGTTCGACGTCGCCGGCGAGGTGACCGCCGCAGGCTCGACGATCCTGGCCGACTCGCCGCCCGCCGCGACCGATGCACCGGCCGTGGCACGCTTACGCCGTGCCGGCGCAGCCCTGATCGGCCGCACGCATATGTCGGAGTTCGCGTTCTCCGGCGTCGGCCTGAATCTGCACGTCGCAACGCTGGCCAACGCCGCGACGCTGTTCCTCGATCCGGTCGCCCGCGTGCCCGGCGGCTCGACCTCGGGCGGCGCGTCCTCCGTCGCCGGCGGCGCGGCTTGGGCCGCGCTCGGGTCGGACACCGGAGGCTCGATCCGCATCCCGGCCGCGTTGCAAGGCCTGGTCGGCTTCAAGGGCACCGCCGACCGCGTGCCGACGACAGGGGCCGTGCCGCTGTCGACGACGCTCGACACCGCGTGCGCAATCACGCGATCGGTGCGCGACGCGGTCTTGCTGCACGAAGTGCTCGCCGACCGCCGCGTCGCGCTCGCCGGTCGACCGCTGAACGCCTCGACCTTCGCCGCCCCGCGCCGCCTCATGCTCGACGGCCTCGACGACACGGTCGCGCGCGCGTTCCGGCGCGCACTCTCGACCCTGTCGGCCGCCGGCGCGCGCATTGAGGAGATCGACCTGCCGCTGCTCGACGAGATCGCAGCGATCAACGTCGCGGGCGGTTTCGCGGCTGCCGAGAGCTGGGCCTTTCATCGCCGCTGGTTCGCCGCTCGCCGCACCGAATACGATCCGCGCGTCGCCCTGCGCATCGCGCGCGGCGAGGCGATGAGCGCCGCCGACTACATCGACCTGATCGCCGCCCGCCGCGCCTGGATCGCGCGCATGGAAGCCGCGCTCCAAGGCTTCGACGCCCTGCTCTCGCCGACCGTGCCGATCGTCGCGCCGCCGCTCGCTCCGCTGGTCGACGACGACGATGCGTTCTTCGCCGTCAACGGCCTCCTGCTGCGCAATCCGAGCGTCGTCAACTTCCTCGACGGTTGCGCGCTCTCGCTGCCGTGCCATCTTGACGGCGAGCTGCCGGCCGGCCTCATGGTCTGGAGCACCGCCGGACGCGACGGCGCGGTCCTCGACGCCAGCCTCGCGATCGAGGCCGCGCTCGCGCGCGCCTGAGGATGCAGATCGCTGTGATCGGGGCCGGCGTGATCGGCGTGACCACCGCGTACGAGCTCGCCGCCGATGGCCATCGGGTGACGGTCTACGAGCGCCGCGGCACGGTCGCCTCGGAGTGCAGCTTCGCCAACGCTGGCCTGATCGCGCCCGGCTACGTCGCGCCCTGGGCCGCGCCCGGCATGCCGTCGAAGGTCCTGCGCCATCTGTTGACGGCGCATGCGCCGGTGCGCGTCGGCCGACATCTCGATGCTGCGACGCTGGGCTGGATGTGGCGTTGGTGGCGCTCGTGCCGGCCGCCGGTCTATCGCGCCAACCGCGCGCGCATGCATCGCCTGGCGCAGTTCAGCCGCGAGCGGCTGCACCAGCTGACGCAGCGCCTGCATCTCGACTTCGAGCGCCGCCAGGGCTTTCTCGTCCTCCTGCGCAGCGCGCGCGAGCTCGCCGTGGCCGAGGCGGGCATCCAGGCGCTGGCCGAGCTCGGCGCCGCGCCGGTCGTGCTCGACGCGGCCGGTTGCCGCGCGATCGAGCCCGGCCTCAATCCGGCGACGCCGTTGCACGCGGGCATCCACTCGAAGGACGACGAGGTCGGCAACTGCCGCGAGTTCACGCATCTGCTGCGCAAGGAGGCCGAGCGCGCCGGTGCGCGCTTCCGCTTCAACGCCCGCGTCGATGACATCGCCGCCGGCACGCGGCCGAGCCTGCGCGTGACGCAGATGGCGCACGACGTGCGCGACGAGACGCTGCGCTCGCGCGGCGACGGCAGCGACTTCCAGTCGACGCTGCCCGATGCCGGAGAGATCGCGGAGCCGAGCTACGACGCGATCGTCGTTTGCGCCGCGGTCGGGTCGCGCGCGCTGCTCGCGCCGCTTGGTGTGCGGCTGCCGCTGGTCGCCGTGCACGGCCATTCGGTCACCGCGCCCTTGCGCCACGACGAGCAGCACCTGCATCTCGAGCCGCGCTCCGCGCTGATGGACGAGCGATACAAGGTCGCGATCTCGCGCATCGGCAATCGCGTCCGCGTCGCAGGCGGCGCCGAGATCGGGGTCGATGCCGGCGCGATGAGCGACGGCGCCCAGGCCACGCTCGACAAGGTACTCGACGACTGGTTCCCCGGCGTCACGAAGCGCGCGTCGGCGCAGCGCTGGAAAGGCGCGCGACCGATGCTGCCCGACGGGCCACCGGTGCTCGGGCCCAGCGGTGCGGGTGGCGTCTGGCTCAACGTCGGCCATGGTGGCAGCGGCTGGGCGTTGGCCGCGGGTTCGGCCAAGCTCATCGCCGACGCGATCGCCGGGCGGACCACGCCGATCGTGATCGATGGGCTCGGCATCGAGCGGCTGACGTCGTGAGCGGCATCGAGCGGATCGACTCGAGCGTCGGGCGAGTGGCGCTCCACGGCGTGGCCGGGACGCGCGCTGTCGAGGCGACGGCGCTCGCTGCGACGCCGGCCTACGCGCTCATGGCGCGAGCCGGCCATGCGGTCGCGCGTCTGGCGCTGGCGCTCGCGCCGCATGCGGACACGATCCTCGTCTTCGCCGGTCCGGGCAACAACGGCGGCGACGGCATCGAAGCGGCGACGCGTCTGCGCAAGATGGGCAAGGAGGCGGCGGTCGTTCTCGTCGGCGATCCGGAGCGGCTGCCGGTCGATGCGACTCGTGCCCTCGCGCAGGCGAAAAGCGCGAATGTGCCGATTCACGCGTTTGACGCTGATTCCGCGCTCGGCGACGTTCTGCCCGATCTCGTGATCGACGCCCTTCTCGGAATCGGCGCCGCGCGCGCGCCCGAGTCGACGATCGCTGCCGCCATCGAGCGCATTGCCGCCTTCGTCGCGCGCGGTGCGCGCGTGCTCGCGGTCGACGTACCGTCCGGACTCGACGCCGATCGCGGCCAGCCGCTCGGCGCCTCGTGCGTGATCGCCAACGACACGCTGACCTTCCTCACGATCAAGCCCGGCCTCTTCACCGGCGCGGGACGCGACCACGCAGGTTGCGTCTGGCTCACGCGACTCGATGTCGCCGAAGACGTCGGGTCGGCCGACGCATTTCTCGTCGGCCGCGCCGACCCGTCGTGCGCCATCGCGCGGCGCCGGCACGCGCAGCACAAAGGCAGCTTCGGCGACGTCGCGATCGTCGGCGGCGCAACCGGCATGACGGGCGCGGCCTGGCTTGCCGCCGGTGCCGCGCAGGCCGCCGGCGCGGGGCGCGTGTTCGTCGATCTCCTCGGCGGGAGCGCGCCGGGGAACGCGCTCGCCATCGACCCGCGCCATCCCGAGCTGATGTTCCGCGCCGGATGGGCACAAGGCGATGCTGACGTCGTGTCGCGCGCCACCGTCGTCTGCGGCTGCGGCGGCGGCGATGCGGTGCGCGCCCTGCTGCCTCGGCTTCTTTCGATTGCCACGCGTCTCGTCCTCGACGCCGACGCCTTGAACGCCGTCGCCGCCGACGCGTCGCTGCAGATGCTGCTGCAGGCGCGTACCCGACGCGGCTTCGCGACGATCCTCACGCCGCATCCGCTCGAGGCGGCGCGACTTCTCGGCAGCGACGCCGCGCAGGTGCAGGCCGACCGACTCGGCGCCGCGCGAGAGCTCGCCGATCGCTACCGCGCCGTCGTCGTGCTCAAAGGCTCAGGCACGGTGATCGCGACATCCGGCGAGGCGCCTCGCGTCAACGCCACGGGAAACGCATCACTCGCGAGCGCAGGCACAGGTGACGTTCTGGCAGGCTGGATCGGCGGCAGATGGGCGGCGAGCGCCGAGACCGCCTTCGACGTCGCGACGCGCAGCGTCATCGAGCACGGCGCAGCTGCGGAGCCGGAGCGCACCGGCGCGCTGCGCGCGAGCGACCTGATCGAAGCGATGTACCGCGACGCCCGTCGCGCCTGACAGCGCGCCGGGCCCTCGCCCGGTCTCAACCCGCGGCGCGCATCGCCTTGCCGATCTCGATCGTGCCTTGCGCCGCGCCGCTTTCCGGCACGGTCTCGTCGTCGCGGCTCGAGATCTCGTCGAACCTCGCGGCGATCTGCTCCGGCGATTCGTCGTCGTGGCCGACGAAGATGCCTTGCGTCAGCGTCACGTGGGCGCGCTCGAACGAGCCGGCGCCGGCGCACAGAATCGCGCGCGTCGGCGCGCCTTCCGCGACCAGCGCCAGCAGGCCCGGCGTCACCGCGCCCGCTTCCAGCAGGCGCAGCATCGATTCCGGCAGCAGCT
>JAYTHL010000017.1:0-7309 GCA_043732605.1 Rhizobacter sp.
GACAGCGTCGGCGTCGAGATCAAGCTCCCCGCGAACGCCGACAGCGACGATGTGCGCGAGGCGGTGCGGGAAGCCAAGGCCGCGGTCGTCGACGCGATCCGCGAGTCGCGTGAGGCGGCGAAGGAAGCGGCGACGGAGGCCGCGGCCGAAGCCGCCATCGAGTCGGCCGTCGAGTCGGCGGTGTCGGGTGACAAGGCCGTGCGCCGCGTTCGTGCCGCGCGCATCGGCGATTCGTTCACCGACATCGCGTTCCTCTTCATCGTCGCCTCGGCGATCCTGAAGTTCACCTACAAGGGCACGATCCAGGCCGAGGTCAAGGCAGCGGTCGCGACCGAGACGGCCGAGTCCGAGCAGCTCAAGCGCCAAGTCGTCGAGGCGCGGATGGCGGCGATGCAGGCGCAGGTCGAGCCGCACTTCCTCTTCAACACGCTGGCCTCGATCGACCACCTGATCGAGACCGACCCGCCGCGCGCCAGCACGATGCAGAAGAACCTGATCGCGCTGCTGCGCGCCTCGATGCCGTCGATGCGCGAACAGAACCCGAACGCGCAGACCCTCGGCCGCGAGATGGCGGTGATCCGGCCCTACCTGGAGATCCTCAAGGTGCGCATGGAAGATCGGCTGCAGGCGAGCGTCCGCGTGCCCGAAGGCCTGGCCTCGGCCGAGTTCCCGCCGATGATGATCCAGTCGCTGGTTGAAAACGCGATCAAGCACGGCCTGGAGCCGAAGGCCGAAGGCGGCGCGCTCGACGTCTCGGCCGAGATCGTCCACGGCCGGCTGGCCGTCACCGTCGCCGACACCGGCCTCGGCTTCGGCAAGGCCGACACCGCCGGCACCGGCATCGGCCTGGCCAACATCCGCGAGCGGCTGAAGCTGCTCTACGGCGACAAGGCCTCGATGGTCGTGGCCGACAATCAGCCCACCGGCACGATCGTGACGCTGACCGTGCCCTACCAAGCGCAACCGCGCGAAGGAGCGACCGCATGAGCCGATCCTGGAAACGCGCCCTCACCGTCCTGGCGCTGATCCTGACCGTCGTCGTCGCCGCGCTGCTGGCAACGGCCTGGACCGTGGCGCCACTCGACTCCACGGCGATCACGATCGACGGCGATACCTTCTCGCTCGCCAACCTCACTGGCGCGGATGCCGTGGTCTTCTTCGTGGTGGCGGTCGCGGCCTTGGTCTTCGCGCTCGTGGTGGCGCTGGCGGCCGGCGCCGTCGGGCTCGGGCTCGGCGCCCTCGGCCTCGCCCTGGGTCTGGCCGTCACGCTCGGCGTGCTCGCTCTCGTGGCGTCGCCCTTCCTGCTGTTCGTCTGGCTGCTCTGGCGCGGGTTGCGCACGCGGCGGATGCCGGTGCCCGCCCACTCATGACGACCGCCCTCATCGCCGACGACGAGCGGCTGCTGCGCGAGCAGCTGCGTGCGCGTCTGGCCGAGGGCTGGCCCGAGCTCGAGATCGTCGCCGAGGCCAAGAACGGCGCCGAGGCGGTCGCGATGACCGAGGCGCACCACCCCGACATCGTCTTCCTCGACATCCGCATGCCGGGCATGACCGGCATCGAGGCGGCGCGCGCGATCGCCCAGCTGCCGACGGCCGACGACGACGCAGGCGACGACGCGGCGCCCGAGGGCGCGAAACCCTGGCACGGCTGCGAGATCGTCTTCATCACCGCCTACGACCAGTATGCGATCGAGGCCTTCGAGCAGGGCGTCGTCGACTATGTCCTGAAGCCCGCCGAGCGGGCGCGCCTGCAGCTCACCATCGACCGCATCCGAAAACGCCTCGCCGACCGCGCCGCCGACGAATCGCCCGACGCGACCGGCATGCAGCAGCTGCTGCAGCGCCTCGCGACCAAGATGAACCCGGGCGCGGCGCCGAAGCTGAAGTGGATCCAGGCGACCGTCGGCGCGGCGATCCAGATGATCCCGGTCGACGACGTGCTCTTCTTCATCTCCGACGAGAAGTACACGCGCGTGCAGACGGCGACGATCGAGGCATTGATCCGAAAGCCGATCAAGGAGCTCGTCGACGAGCTCGATGCCGACGCGTTCTGGCAGATCCACCGCTCGACGCTGGTCAACACGCGGATGATCGCCGGCGTCACGCGCGACCTGCGCGGGCGCCAGCTCGTCGCGGTGCGCGGCCACCCCGAGAAGCTCGAGGTCAGCCGCAGCTACGCCGGGCTCTTCAAGGGCATGTGACCGCCCGCGCCGGCCTTCGGGTCGGCGGCGCTCGCGGCCTGCGCACGACCGGCCGCGGCCTCGCGCAAGGCCTTCAGCTTCGCGCGCGGATCCTCGACCGTCTTCGCCTCGTGCAGCTTCATCTCGGCGATGAAGCGGCTCGGCAGCGCGGCCTGGATCTGCCGGCCGCGCTTTCTCCGGCGCAGCACGCTCACCGCGAGCGTGGCGCGTGCGCGCGTGATGCCGACGTACATCAGCCGCCGCTCTTCCTCGAGCCGTGCCGCCGCGCCCTCCTCGTCGTCGTTCGCGAACGGCAGCAGGCCTTCGTTGACGCTCGCCAGCACGACGTGCGGCCATTCGAGCCCCTTGGCGGCGTGCAGCGTCGAGAGCGTGACGACGTCCTGATCGTCGCCACGCTCGGCCAGACTGATGATCACCGAGATCGTCTGCGCGACTGCGAGCACGCTCGTCGCCGGCTCCTCGTCGCCGGTCGCTGCCGAGCCTTTGCCGCCGCAGCGGCGCGCCATCCAGTCGATGAACTCGAGCACGTTGTTCCAGCGCGCGGCCGCGAGCGGAGGCGAATCCTCGCCGTCGTGAAGATGCTGCTCGTAGCCGATGTCCTTCAGCCAGCCGAGCAGCAGCGCCTTCGCGTCCTGCTCGCCGGTCGTCGCGCCGGCGCGCTCCTGCAGGTCGTTGACGCAGCGACCGAACTCGTGGAGGCCGGCGACGGCGCGGCTCGACAGCGCCCCGACCAGCGACTCGGCGAAAAGCGCCTCGAACAGGCTCGCCTTCCAGCGCGACGCGAACGTGCCGAGCGCGGCCAGCGTCTGGTGGCCGATGCCGCGCTTCGGGCTCGTCACCGCGCGCAGGAACGCAGGGTCGTCGTCGGGATTGACGATCAGCCGCAGCCACGCGCAGAGGTCGCGGATCTCGGCGCGGTCGAAGAAGCTCTGCCCGCCCGAGACCTTGTACGGGACCCCTGCCTTGCGCAGTGCCTGCTCGAAGACGCGCGCCTGGTGGTTGGCGCGATAGAGCACGGCGAAATCCTTGAAGGCAGCGCCGCTCGCGCGCAGCGATTCCATGCGCGCGACCGCCCGCTCGGCCTCGTGCACCTCGTCGTCGCACTCGACGACCGCGACCGGATCGCCAGCGCCGAAATCGCTCCAGAGCTTCTTCTCGAAGAGCTTCGGGTTGTGTGAGATCACCGCGTTCGCGGCCGCGAGGATGCTGCCCGTCGAGCGGTAGTTCTGCTCGAGCGCGATGACCTTCAGCTTCGGATAGTCGAGCGGCAGGCGGCGCAGGTTGAGGGTGGTCGCGCCGCGCCAGCCGTAGATGCTCTGGTCGTCGTCGCCGACCGCGGTGAATGCGCCGCGCTCGCCGGCGAGCAGCTTCAGCATCTCGTACTGGACGCCGTTGGTGTCCTGGTATTCGTCGACCAGGACGTAGCGCAGGCGATCGCGCCACGCGTCGCGCACCTCGGCGTCGCGCTCGAGCAGCTTCATCGGCAGGACGACGAGATCGTCGAAGTCGCTCGCCTGATAGGCGGCGAGGCGCTCCTCGTAGCGCTTCATCACGCGCGCGGCGACGAGCGCGTCCTCGCGCGACCGGCCCTTGTCGAGTCCATCGCCGTCGCCCGAGAGCGCGTCGGCCTCGGCGCCGTCCGACGTCAGGCCGCGGTTCTTCCACGCCGAGATCGCCCATTGCCATCGCCGCGCGAGCGCGTTGTCGGTCGTGCCGCCGGCGTCCTTCAGGATGGCGAGGACGTCGTCGCTGTCGAGGATGCTGAAGTTGGGCTTGAGGCCGACGCGCTCGCCGTGCTCGCGCAGCATGCGCACGCCGAGCGAGTGGAAGGTGCTGATCGCGAGCTTGCCCGCTGCCTTGCCGCCGACCAGCGCCCGCGCCCGCTCGCGCATCTCGGCGGCCGCCTTGTTGGTGAAGGTGATCGCCGCGATCTGCGCCGGCGCATGGCCGGTCTCGAGCAGGCGCGCGATCTTGTGGACGATGACCCGCGTCTTGCCGGAGCCGGCGCCGGCGAGGACGAGGCAGGGGCCGGCGAGGTGATGGACCGCCTCGAGCTGGGCCGGGTTCAAGGTCACCGGCGGCGACCGGTCGGCGCTCAGTCCGTCTTGCCGCACATGCAGTGCACGATCGCCGCGAACGGCCTGCGGTGCTCCGCGATCTCCGCGACCCAGCCGAGCTCGCGGCCCGCATCCTTCACCAGCGAGGGCGCGACACCGAAGGCGGCGCCGACGCGCGCGTCGAGCTGTGCGCCGACCAGCGCCGAGACCTCGTTGTTGAGCATGGCGACGATCTGCGCGAACTTGCCCGGCTCGCGCTCGATGTAGATCAGGCGCGGCTTGTCGCCGAGCTTGGCGCGCGTCGCCGCCGACTTCACCGCGTCGCCGAACAGGCCGACGGTGTCGACCAGGCCGCGCTCCTTGGCCTGCGTCCCGGTCCAGACCCGGCCTTGGGCGATCGCGTCGATCTTCGCCGCCGTCGTCTTGCGCGCCGCCGCGACCTTGGTGGTGAAGTCGACGTAGGTGTGGTCGACCGACTTCTGCACGAGATCGGCGAGGCGCGGATCGAGCGGCAGGCGCGGATCGTCGGCGTTGCGCAGCCACGTCGTGCCGACGCCCGCCGGATGCACGCCGACCTTGGCCAGCGTCTGGTCGGCCCTCGGCAGCAGCGCGAAGACGCCGATCGAGCCGGTGACCGTCGCCGCGTCGGCGACGATCTCGTCGGAGGCGGTCGAGATCCAGTAGCCGCCCGACGCGGCGACGTTGCCCATCGAGACCACCACCGGCTTGCCGGCCGCGCGCGTGAGCTCGAGCTCGCGCCGCACGAGCTCGGAGCCGAAGACGCTGCCGCCGGGTGAATCGACGCGCAGCACCAGCGCCTTGACCTCCTTGTTGTCGCGCGCACGGCGGATCAGGTCGGCTGTCGACAGGCCGCCGACGGTGCCGGCCGGCGCCTGGCCGTCGACGATCTCGCCTTCGGCGACGACGACGCCGATCGCGTCGCCCGTGAGCGTCGGCTTGACGCGGCCGAGGTAGTCGTCGAACGAGATCTGGCGGAAGGTCTGCTCGTCGTCGTCCTTGGCACCGCGCTCGATCATCAGCTGACGCAGTTCGTCGCGCGTCTTCAGGCCGTCGATCAGCTTGGCGTCGAGCGCAACCTTCGCAGCGTCGCCTCCCGCCGCCGCCATGCGCGCCGGCGCCTCGTCGATGCCCTTGGCGATCGCACCGGGTGCGAGCTTCCTCTCCTTCTCGACCGCGTCGGTGTAGGTCTTCCAGAGGTCGCCGAAGAGGAAGCGATCGGCCTCGAGCGCCGGCGCCGACGGCTCGTTGGCGATGAACGGCTCGACCGCGCTCTTGAAGGTGCCGACGCGCATCACGTTGACGGTGACGCCGAGCTTGTCGAGCGCGTCCTTGTAGTAGTTGCGCAGGCTCCCGAAGCCCGAGAGATAGGTCATGCCGAGCGGGTGCATGTAGACCTCGTTCGCGTGCACGGCGACGTAGTACTGGCGCTGGTCGTACGACGAGCCCCAGGCGACGACCTTCTTGCCGCTCGCCTTGAAGCGGTCGATCGCGGCGGCGACCTCGCGCAGCGTCGAGAAGCCCGTCGGCCGCATCTCGTCGAGGACGACGACGAGGCCTGTGATCTTCGGATCGGCGGCAGCCGCGTCGAGCACGGCGACGATGTCGCGCAGCTGGATCTTCTGCACCGCCTCGCCGCGCACCTGGTCGAGCGCGGTCGAGCGCAGGTTGCCGCTCTTCTGCTCGCCGATCGTGCCGTCGAGGCGCAGGACGAGCGCGGTCTTGTCGGCGATCGCGGGCGTGCCGCTCCTGATCAGGCCGAAGACGATGAAGACGACGATGGCCAGGAAGATCAGGTTCAGGACGACACGCCGGCTGGTGTCGAGCACGCGCCACAGGCCGCTGAAGAACCGGCGCACCCGGCCGGGATTGGACGCTGACATGAACCCTCTCTCCTCGAAGTTGCGCCTAGCTTAAGCGACCGGCGGCAGCGACCGGCCGGTGCGGACTTCCACCGTCGATCCGCGCCATCGCGCCTTGCCATACTCGCCCGATGCAGGCCGTCTTCGCCGTCACCGTGCCGTTCTTCGCGCTGGTGCTGCTCGGCTGGCTCGCGGCACGCTGGGGCATGCTGCCCGAGAGCGCGATCCCCGGGCTCAACATCTACGTCCTCTTCTTCGCGCTGCCGTGCATGCTGTTCCGCTTCGGCTCGAGCCTGCCGCTGGCGCGGCTGGCGGATCCTGCCCTGCTCGGGATCTACCTCGTGTCGGCGCTCGTGATCGTCGGCGCGAGCGTGGCGCTGACCTGGCGTGGTCGCGGCGACGGCGACGGCGTCGACCTGCGCGATGCGGCGTTCGGCGCTCTCGTCGCAGCCTTCCCCAACGCCGGCTTCATGGGCGTTCCCCTCCTCGTCGCCCTCTTCGGCGACGCTGCGGCCGGGCCGGTGATCGGCGCCATCGTCGTCGACCTCGTCGTCACCAGCACGCTCTGCCTCGCGCTTGCGCAAGCCGACACCGGCCGCAGCGCGGGCGCGAACGAGCGCTCCGCCGCCCGTGGCGCGCTCGTCGCGCTGCGCGGCGCGCTCACCAATCCGCTGCCGTGGGCGATCGTGATCGGCGCCTGCTTCGCGCTCGCGCACCGCGAGCTGCCCGGGCCGATCGCGCAGATCGTGCGCATGCTCGGCGACTCGGCGACACCGGTCGCGCTGTTCACGATCGGCTCCGTGCTCTGGCGCGCCGGCCAGCACGCGCACACCCGAACGCCGGTCGGGCGCTACCTGCCGCTGGCGCTGATCAAGCTCGTCGCGCATCCGGCCCTGGTCTTCGCGATCGGCCTGGCCGCCCGCGCGCTCGGCGCGCCGGTGTCGTCGTCCGGGCTCATGGTGCTGACCTTGACGGCTGCCCTGCCGAGCGCGAGCAACGCGTCGCTGCTGGCAGAGCGCTACGGCGCCGACAACGGCCGCATCGCCCGGATCATCCTGGCCTCGACGGTGCTCGCGTTCGCGACGTTCTCGGCCTGCGCCTGGCTGTTCGGCGTCGGCGCAGGGCTCTAGCCAAGGCCGCGTCGGGATGGTATTCTGTATACAGAGTCCAGT
>JAYTHL010000018.1:0-2120 GCA_043732605.1 Rhizobacter sp.
ACGGGCCTCCCCGCATGGAAGCGCGGCCAACCGGGTCAGGTCGGGAACGAAGCAGCCCCAACCGTTGTGACCAGTGCCGGGGTCAGGCTCGTCACCTTCGTCGCGGCGCGACGTGCATCGTCGCGTCAGCGTGATTCAGCGCTCCTCGGCCCGGGTCTCGGGCGAACGCGGCGCTCCCTGCCTCGGCTCGCGCCCCACGGTCGCCTCGTAGGCGTCGCGCGCCTTTTGCAGTTGCGCGGGCGTGACGTGGCCCATCGAATGGAGGCGCTCGACCTCGCGCAGCGACTCGGCGAGACCGTCCGGGTCGATCACCGACGGCGCGCCCAGGTGGCGCAGCAGATCCGTGTATCGCTCTTCTTCCGGTCGCGGCATGGCTCGTCCTTTGCTGGTGGATCGGCGGAGCATCGCATCGCACATCGGCTCGCGCTGTCGGACTCGATGCCGTTGCACGTCCCTCGTCGGACGGATTCACGACCGCCGGGAATGCCCATAGATTGCGTCGACGCCCTTCCACACCATGCCCTCTCCCTTCGTCGACTCAGCTTCCTTCCTGCCCCGCGATGCCGAGCGACCGCGATCCGCGGGCCGCTGGTTGCTCACGCTGGCCCTGGTGCTCGCGGTGGCTGCCAGCTCGGCGATCCTGCTCGTGTTCTGACGCATCCGGCGCGACTGTCGCGCCGAGCAGACGGATCATGCCGGTCCGGCGGTCGAGTCGTCCGGCCGGGCGTCGAGTGCCGCGAGGACGCTCTCCGCAGCGGTCCGCGGCGGTCGCATCACGCTCTTCAGCGCGTCCCTGGCCTCCTGCACGGCATCGTGGAGGATGCGCGCGTCGATCTTGAGCAGCCGCGCATAGCGCGAGATCACGCGCTGCAGCGCGGCCGCGATCCTGGCGGCCGGCAGCTCGAGCGCATCGACGACGTCGTTGGCGGCACTGGCGACGATGCGCAGCAGCTCGCCGTCGCCGTCCGGCTTCCTCACCGGCTGCTCCGACGGCAGCCGCCGGATCATGTGCAGGATGTCGTTGCCGAGGCCCCACTGCTTTGCCGTTGCGCTGCCGAACGCGTCGATGTCGACGCCGAGCACCGCGAAGGCCGCAAGCTCCTCGGTGAGGCCGACCTGCTCGGGCACGGCGGACCCGGAGTCGCCGAGGCTCGCCGGGATCGGCTGCATGAGCTGGCGGATCTGGTCGGCCTCGTCGGCGAAGTGATAGGACACCAGCAGGCGGCCGAGGTTCTGCAGCACCGCGATGAGGTAGACGACTTCCGCGTCGTAGCCCGGCGGCCGCAACGCTTGCGCCATGTGGCCGGCCAGGCGCACCCGGTCGATGGTGGCGCGCAACGCCCGCGAGTTCTCGTCGTCGAGCGGACCGGGCCAGATGCGCAGGCCGTTGGCCGCCGCGCGCACGCCGTCGACGCCGATCAGCGCGACGACGCGCCGCAAGGTGAGGACCGGCCCGTTGCCGGCGATCTGCGTGCCCTGGACCTGGACCGAGTTGAGCGTCTTCAGCAGCTCGAACGACAGCGCCAGGTCGGGCAGGAGGAAGCGCGCGATCTCGTCGGTGCGCTGGCTCTCGCGATTGGTGACGCGCTGCACCCGCGCCACGAGCCCCGGCAGCGCCGGCAGGTGGCCGACGGTGTGCAAGCGTTCGAGGAGCAAGGCCACCGGCCCGCCCGAGTCCTGCGCCGCCGCGCGCCAGCCGTCGAGCGCGCCGAGAAAGGTCCGCGCGCTACGGTAGCGAAGGCGCGCCTGGCTCGTCGTGCTGCGATTGGCGATCGCGCGCAGCGGGTCGGGGATCGGATGCGGCGTCGTCCAGGGCAGGCGGATGAACTCGCGACCGTGCGGCGCCATTGCCGCGATCACATGCACGATGTCGGCAGTCGCGAGCACCGGCGCGCCGGTCAACAGGCGATGCAGGACGATGCCGCAGGCGAGCACGTCGCGCTCGGCCGAGACGCGCTGCTGGCGCAACGCGCCGGGCTCGAGCGGCATCGCGCGGCTGTCGGCCGGGCGACGCGACGCGGCCGCGTCCGCGGCGGCATCGGGCGCGACGCCGAACGCCATCACGGCCGCCTGGCCGCGCTCGTTGACGACGATGTTGTGGAGCTGCAGGTCGAGATGCG
>JAYTHL010000019.1:0-2120 GCA_043732605.1 Rhizobacter sp.
GCGATCGCGCAGCCGAAAGCGCTGGATCTTGCCGGTGGCGGTCTTCGGCAGCTCGTCGACGAACTCGAACGAGCGCGGGTACTTGTAGGGCGCGAGCCGCTCCTTCACGAAGGCCTTGAGCTCGGCGTCGCTGGTCGCGTGGCCAGGCTTGACGACGACGAAGGCCTTGGTCTTGACGAGGCCATCGGCGTCCTCGGTGCCGATCACCGCCGATTCGAGCACCGCCGGGTGCTGCATCAGCGTCGCCTCGACCTCGAACGGCGAGACCCAGACGCCGCTGACCTTGAGCATGTCGTCGGAGCGGCCGGCGTACGTGTAGTAGCCGTCTGCGTCGCGCGAGTACTTGTCGCCGCTCCTGGTCCAGCCGTCGGCGAAGGTCGCGGCCGTGCGCTCGGCGTCGCCGTGGTACATCGTCGCCGCGCTCGGACCGTGGATGAAGAGGTCGCCCACCTCGCCGTCACCGACCGCGCCGCCGTCGTCGCCGCGCAGCTCGATCGCGTAGCCGTCGACGGGCTTGCCGGTCGTGCCGTAGCGCACGTCGCCGGGACGGTTCGAGATGAAGATGTGGAGCATCTCGGTCGAGCCGATGCCGTCGATGATCTGGCAGCCGAAATGGCGCTCGAACTTCTGACCGATCTCCGACGGCAGCGCTTCGCCAGCCGACGAGCACATGCGCAGCTCGACCGCGTCACGCGCGGGCAGCGCGGGCGACGCGAGCATGCCGGCGAAGCCGGTCGGCGCGCCGAAGAAGATGGTCGGCCGCAGGCTCGCGTCGGCGGTGGTCCAGCGCTTGAAGACGGCGTCGGGCGTCGGCCGCTCGGCCATCAGCACGACAGTCGCGCCGACCGAGAGCGGGAAGGTGAGGCCGTTGCCGAGGCCGTAGGCGAAGTAGAGCTTGGCGGCAGAGAAGCAGACGTCGTCCTCGGTCAGGCCGAGGACGGGCTTGCCGTAGAGCTCGGCCGTCCACCACGGATTGGCGTGGGTGTGGACGGTGCCCTTGGGCTTGCCGGTCGAGCCCGACGAGTAGAGCCAGAACGCGGCGTCGTCGGCGCGCGTCGGCGCAGGCTCGGCGGCCGCCGCCGAGCGCGCCAGGAGCGCATCGAAATCGTTCGCGTGCTCGGACGGCGCGGCGTCCGGCGCCACGACGACGACGTCGCGAACCGCGTGGCGGCCGCGCTCGAGAGCATTGCCCAGGACCGGCAGGAGCGCGGCCGAGACCAGCACGGCGCGCGACTGGCTGTGCTCGAGCATGTAGGCGTAGTCGTCGGCGGTCAGCAGCGTGTTGACGCAGACCGGCACGATGCCCGCATGCAGGCAGCCGAGGAATGACACCGGCCAGGCGTTGGCGTCGAGCATGAGGAGGAGGACACGATCGTCGCGCTTCAGGCCGAGGCCGAGCAGACCCGCGGCGAGCCGGCGCGAGCGTTCCTCGAGCGCGCCGTACGTCATCGTGCCGCGATCGTCGACATAGGCGATCTTGTCGGCGCGACCCGCGTTGACCGCGAACAGGTGCGCGGCGAAGTTGAAGTCGCGCGGCAAGGTCATGGAAGCGTCTCCTGGGATCGTGATCGCGTCGATTCGTGGCCGACGCGAGGCAGCGAACGACGATAGGGTCGACACCCGGCGCTGTCAAGCACTATAATGCATCATGCCCGCGAAGACGATCCGCCGCGCCGCCGCCAAGCCCCCGAAGGCGAAGAAGGTGGCCGTCGTCAAGGACCCGTTTCTCGTCGCCCTCGGCGAGCGCGTCCGCCTGCTGCGCGCCCGCCGCGGCCTGACGCGCAAGGGCGTCGCGCTGGCGTCGGGCGTGTCCGAGCGCCACCTCGCCAACCTGGAGTACGGCGTCGGCAACGCGTCGATCCTCGTCCTGCAGCAGGTCGCGACGGCTCTCGACTGCGCCCTCGCCGAGCTGGTCGGCGACGTGACCACGTCGTCGCCGGAATGGCTCATGTTGCGTGAGCTGCTGCGGGGAAAGGGTGAGGCCGACCTGCGCCGCGCTCGCGCCGCGCTCGCGGTGCTCTTCGGCGGCGGCCAGGTCGACCCGGCGCGCGGCCGTCGCATCGCCCTCGTCGGCCTGCGTGGCGCCGGCAAATCGACACTCGGCGCCCTGCTGGCCGACG
>JAYTHL010000020.1:0-20269 GCA_043732605.1 Rhizobacter sp.
GGCGGCTGGAAGGCGTTCGCCGCGGCGAACTATCTCGACCTGCTCGAGGCCAACGCGTTCGGCAACTACCGCACGCTGATGCAGCAGGTCTCGACCAACACCGCGATGGGGATGTACCTCACCTTTCGCGCCAGCAAGAAGGCCAACCCGGTGACCGGCTCGCTGCCCGACGAGAACTACGCGCGCGAGCTGATGCAGCTCTTCACCATCGGCCTGGTGCAGCTCGATCTCGACGGCACGCCGGTGCTGACCGCGGCCGCGCCGACCTACACCTACGCTCTTGCCGACATCACCGGCCTGGCGCGCGTCTTCACCGGTTGGGACTTCGATCTGCACGGCCAGAGCGGCGCCGCCGGCACCTCGACGCCCGACTTCATCCGCCGGCCGATGATCCAGTCCCCGGCGAACCACGAGCTCGGCGCCAAGACCTTCCTCGGCACGACGATCCCGGCCAACACCGACGGCGTGCAGAGCCTGAAGCTGGCGCTCGACGCGATCTTCGCGCACGCCAATCTCGCGCCGTTCGTCTCGCGCCAGCTGATCCAGCGACTCGTGACGAGCAATCCGAGCCCGGCCTACGTCGCACGCGTCGCGGCCGTTTTCGCCAACGACGGCAGCGTCACGAAGGGCAACCTCGCGGCGGTGCTGAAGGCGCTGCTGCTCGACGACGAGGCGCGCAGCGCGGCCGTCGCTGCCGGCGCGTCGGCCGGCAAGCTGCGCGAGCCGATCCTGCGTTTCACCGGCTGGGCGCGTGCCTGGAGCGCAGGCTCACCGAGCAACGCCTGGTCGATCGGCGACACCTCGAGCGCGTCGACGCGGCTCGGCCAGAGCCCGCTGCGCTCGCCCTCGGTGTTCAACTTCTTTCGCCCCGGCTACGTGCCGCCGAACAGCGCCATCGCGACCGCGGGCCTGGTCGCGCCAGAGTTCCAGCTCAACAACGAGTCGACCGTCGTCGGCGCCGTCAACTATCTGCAGCGCGCGGTCTCGGGCGCCGGTGTCGGCGACGTCGCGGTCGACTACACGTCGCTGCTCGCGCTCGCCGACGACGCGATCGCTCTGGTCGCCGAGATCAACCTCGTGCTCGCTGCGAACCAGCTCAGCGCGGCGACGGCGACGACCATCTCCACGGCGGTCGCGACGATCAACGCCGGCACCGATCCGAATCGCCTCAAGCGCATCTACGCCGCGCTGACGCTGACGGTCGCGGCGCCCGAATTCACGGTCCTCAAGTAAGGAGAACGCGATGACGATCAACGCTTCCCGTCGCGCTTTCCTGCAACGCGCCTCCGCTCTCTCGCTCGCCGGCAGCGCCGCGCCCTGGGCCATCAATCTCGCGGCGATAGGCGAGGCCGCCGCCGCCGGCACGCCGGCCGACTACAAGGCGCTGGTCTGCGTCTTCCTCTACGGCGGCAACGACTACGGCAACACGCTCGTGCCCTACGACACGCCGAGCTACAACCTCTATCAAGGCATGCGGCCGACGCTCGCGTACAGCCAGGCCGCGCTCGCGCCGACCGTGCTCGCGCCCACGATCGCTCTGCCCGGCGCGCGACAGTACGCGCTCGCGCCCGAGCTCGCGCCGCTGCTGCCGCTGTTCACGGCGAACAGGATGGGCGTGATGCTCAACGTCGGCACCCTGATCCAGCCGACCACGAAGGCGCAGTACACGAACGGCTCGGTGCCGTTGCCGCCCAAGCTCTTTTCGCACAACGACCAGCAGTCGGTGTGGCAGTCGCAGGCGCCCGAAGGCGCGGCGTCGGGCTGGGGCGGACGCATGGGCGACCTCTTCGTCGCCGGCAACGGCAGCGCGACCTTCACCTGCGTCAACGTGTCGGGCAACGCGGTCTACCTGTCCGGCAACACTGCTGTGCAGTACCAGGTGTCGACGACCGGGCCGGTCGCGTTCGCCGGCATCGCCGCGCCTCTCTTCGGCTCGGCTGCATGCTCGACCGCATTGCAGTCGCTCGTCACCGCGCCGCGCACGCATCTCTTCGAGGCCGAATACACGCGCGTGGCCAAGCGCTCGATCGACGCCGGCGCCGTGCTCACCTCGGCACTCGCCGGCGCGCCGGCGATCACGACGCCGTTCCCGGCCGGCAACGCGCTCGCCGACCAGCTCAAGTTCGTCGCCCGCATGATCTCGACGGCCGCGACGACCAGCACGAAGCGTCAGGTCTTCTTCGTCTCGATCGGCGGCTTCGACACGCACGACGGCCTGGCCGCGATCCATCCCGGACTGCTCACGACGGTCTCGAGCGCGCTCGCGGCGTTCTACCAGGCGACGGTCGAGCTCGGCGTCGCCAGCCAGGTGACGACCTTCACCGCCTCGGACTTCGGTCGCACGCTCACCGCCGACGACGGCTCCGACCACGGCTGGGGCAGCATGCACTTCATGCTCGGCGGCGCCGTGAACGGCGGCCGCTTCTACGGCACCGCGCCGATCGTCGCCAACGGCGGCCCCGACGACGTCGGCCAGGGACGCCTGCTTCCGAGCACCGGCGTCGACCAGTACGCGGCGACCCTCGGGAAGTGGTTCGGCATCAGCGACACCGACCTTCTCACCGTGCTGCCCAACCTGGCGCACTACGACGCGGGCCAGCGCAACCTCGGCTTCGTCTGAGCCCGCGCTCAGCGGATCTCGACGTCGTCGAAGGCGAGCGCGAGCGTCTCCATCAGGATGGCGGGCTCCATCGCGCGCAGCGGCGAGTACGTCAGGCTCACCGGCCGGGCGTTGCGAAAGCGCCAGGTCCAGACGACGGTGCGCTGATCGTCGTCGAGCAGCATCACCTTGACGACGCGCCCGCGCGACGACTTGCCACGGCGCGCCTGCTGCCACCAGTCGTGCAGATCGAGAGCGCCGGTGGCGGCGCGGCGCAGGATCAGGTGCGGGCTCGCGCCGTCGCCGGTTTCGGCCGGATCGGCCTGGAACGTCGGGAAGACGACGTCCGAGAATCCGCCGCCCTCGGCGCGCGGATTCGCCACGCCGAGGTCGACGAGGAAGTTCGAGCTCGCCCGCGGCCGCAGCACGGCCGCCGCGGCCGCCCTACTCGATCTCGAGGCGCTCGTAGGCAAGGACGATCTCCTCGAGCGCGACGCAATTGCCCTTGCCGTTGAGCGGGCCGCTGCTGTGCTTGACGATGCGCGCGCGCAGCAGTTTCCAGGTCATGACGACATCGCTGTGGTCCTCGCTCTGCAGCTGGATCGTGACATTGCGCAGCGCGTTCTGGTTGCCGTTGCGAATGTCGTTGAGCCACTGGTAGAGATTGAGCGCGCCGATGATGCCGCGCTTGAGCGTCACGTCGGCGCACTTGTTGAGGCCGGTGATCTTCCTGACGCCGTTCTCTCGCGAGTTGCCGTTGCGGTACTCGATCACGTCGACCGAGGTGGCGATCGCGCTCACTTCCTCGAAGCCGGCGCCGGGCCCGTCGGTGACGCCGTCGCCGATGTCGACGAGGAAGTTGAACTGGGTGTAGGGACGATCGCGCAAGACGGCCATGACTTCCTCCACTCGACGACGCTCGGGGGACGCGATTCTGGCGCGTCCGCGCCGCGCCGTCACGCCATGCGTTCGTCGCGCCAGAGTCCGAGTGCCTGCTGCACCGGGCGGTCGGAGAAGCTGAAGAGCTGGGTCTCGGCGCGCGCCGAGAGCGTGAAGGCGTGCCAGGAGGGCACGACGAAGACGTCGCGCGGCGCGAAGTCGAAGCTGTGCTCGCCGGCGGGCGACGCGATCGTCGCGCGGCCTTCGCCTTCTAGGCAGACGTGGACGGTGCTGTCGCTGCTGCGGTACGGCCGCGTCGCGAAGCCCTTTGGCAGCCGCTGCGCGAACGTGCCGATCGTCGGCATCGGCGACCGGCCCGTGGCCGGATTGACGTAGCGCAGCTTGAAGCCGAGGTGCGCGTCGACGGCGCCGCGCGCGATGCCCGCGAGCGACTCCTTCGTGCGCGCGAACGGATAGACGAAGAGCCGCGTCGGCTCGTCCGCGGCGGGCGCGTGGTCCATCGGCACCATGTTGTGGCCGTAGCGGGCGAGTGCGTCGCCTTCGGGCCGCGTGTCGGCCTGCGACATCGTCGCGCCCTTCTCGGCGAAGCCGGCGTCGAGGAAGCGCACCAGAGGGATGTCGAGGCCGTCAAGCCAGACGACCGGCTCCTGGCCGTCGTTGCCGTGGTCGTGGAAGGTCCACGACGGCGTGATGATGAAGTCGCCGAAGCGCATCGTCGTGCGCTCGCCGTCGACTGCGGTGTACGCGCCTTCGCCGTCGAGCACGAGGCGCAGCGCCGTCTGCGTGTGGCGGTGCGCCGGCGCGACCTCGCCCGGCAGGATCAGCTGCAGGCCTGCGTACAGCGATTGCGTGAGGCACGACTGGCCGCGCAGCGCCGGGTTCTCGAGGATGAGGACGCGCCGCTCGGCTTCCTCGGCGGTGATCAGCCGTCCGGCTTCCATCACGTGCTCGCGGATCGCGTCGTAGCGGAAGTGGACCGGCGCGAGCGGGCTGGTCGGCTGCTTCGGCACGAGCGCGCCCAGCACTTCCCAGAGCGGCGTCATGCCGAGCCGGCCGATGCGGGCGTAGAAGGCCTCGCGCTCGGCCCGCGAGGCGGCCGGGGCTAGCGTCGCACCATCGTTGCGGTCCATGGCGCATTGTGCGGGAAGGGGACGCCTCAGCGTTCGCGCCGGATCGCCGTGTAGCTCCGCTCCAGCAGCACGCCGCCCTTCCAGTTCTTGACCAGCGTCTGGCAGTTGCGGGTGCGCTCGTCGCTGAACGTGCAGGTGGTCTAGTGCGAGACCGGCGCGCCGGGCGGCGCCTCCCAGACGATGCTGCGCGTCTCGGCGTTCCAGCGGCCGGGCGCGAGGTAGTAGAAGGCGCCGGCCGAGGTGAAGATCCAGAGCGGATAGCTGCCGCTCGGCGCGTCGCACATCATCATCGACCAGTCCTGCGTGCCGTCGGGCTTGACACTGGTGCTGGTGCGCAGGAGCTTGCCGCCCGGCGCGAGGACGGCCGACTCGAAGTAGCGCGAGAAGACCTTGACGGGCTTCGTCGCCGTGACCTGGACTTCCCAGTCGCCGGCGAAGCGCTCCAGCACCGCGTGCCCGCGCGACGCGTCGGGCGCGGCCAGGGCAACGCCAGCGAGACCCGTCGCGACCACGAGCGACACACAGACGAGCGCGACGAGCCTCATGCCGGCGTTGTGGAGACGGGCGCCGGCGAGGGCATCTCCGCTGGCGGCGCCGCGCACGGAGAGCTACAACCACGGCCCGATCCGATCGAGCAGCGTCATGACCCAGATGAAACACCTGAGCATCGTCGACGGCGCCTTCCTGCACATGGAAAGCGCCGAGATGCCGATGCACGTCGGCAGCCTCAACCTGTTCGAGCCGCCGGCCGGCTACAGCGGCGAGGGCTTCTACGAGGCGGTCAAGGCGCACGTCGCCAAGCGCATGCATCTCGCGCCGGTGTTCACGAGGAAGCTCGCGCTGATGCCGTTCGATCTCGCCAATCCGGTCTGGATCCACGACGACGACATCGACCTCGACTACCACGTGCGCTACATGGTGCTGCCCAAGCCCGGCAGGGTCGAGCAGCTCGAGGCGCTCGCCGCGCGCCTGCACTCGATGCTGCTCGACCGCAGCCGGCCGCTCTGGGAGTTCTACGTCATCGAAGGCCTCGCCGATGGGCGCATCGGCTTCTACGGCAAGGTCCACCACGCGGCCGTCGACGGCCAGGCCGGCGTGGCGATGGCGACAAGCATGTTCGATCTCACGCCCGAGCCACGCGCCGTCAAGCCGCCGCGCGACGCGCGCGCCAACACCTACCAGCTCGGCGTCGCCGAATTGCTCGCCGCGGCGTTGCAGAACCAGTTCCAGCAGCTCGTGCAGAGCGCCCGGCTGCTGCCCAGGATCGCGAGCACCGCGCTCGGCGCGGCGCGCGATGCGATCGCGACCCGGCGCGCCGAGACGGGCGAGGACCGCGCCGCGCGCAAGGCCGAAGCGCCGACGACGCGCTTCAAGCTCGCGCCGGCGACGCCCTTCAACCACTCGATCACCAACCAGCGCGCGTTCGCGGCGGTGTCGTTGCCGCTGCCGGAGATCAAGGCGATCGGCAAGTCGGTCGGTGCGTCGATCAACGACGTCGTCCTCTGGCTCTGCTCCACGGCACTGCGCTCGTACCTGAAGGAGGGACGCGAGCTGCCCGAGAAATCGCTCGTCGCCGGCGTGCCGATCTCGCTGCGCCAGGAAGGCGACACGACGGCCAACAACCAGGTCGCCGGCACGCTCATCGACCTCGGCACCGAGATCGCCGATCCGGCCGAGCGGATGAAGGCGATCCGGCGCGGCACCGCGGCGATGAAGCGCGAGATGGGCACCTTCCGCGGCGTCATCCCGACCGACTTCCCGTCTCTCGGCTCGCCCTGGCTGATCAGCGGTCTGGCCGCGCTCTACGGGCGCTCCCGGATCGCCGACTGGCTGCGCATCACCAACGTCGCGATCTCGAACGTGCCCGGCTCGCGCGTTCCCGTGTATCTGTGCGGGGCGAAGATGACCGACTACTACCCGCTGTCGATCGTCGTCCACGGCGTCGCCCTCAACATCACGGTGCAGAGCCATGTCGACCAGATCTGCTTCGGCCTCATCGCGTGCCGCCGTGCCGTGCCCGACGTGCACGAGCTCGGCGCGCAGGTGACGCGGGCGATGGCGAGCCTGCGCGCGCTCGTCGCGGCGCTGCCGGCGCCGGTCGCCGCGTTGACTGCCGTCGAGGTCGTCGAAGCGCGTGAGGTGACGAAGCCCGCGACGCCAAGGCGATCGCGCGCTCAGCCGACGGGCAGTCGCAAGCCTGGCCGGTCCGCGCCGCTCCGGGTCGTCGCGTCGGCAGGCGACGCCGCTCCCGCCGAGCCGCGCAAGCCGCGGGCCACCGCCGGTGCCGCGAGGGCGGCGCGATGAGAGCGCTCGCCGAAGGATTCGTCGTCCTCGTCGCGCTTCTCCACCTCTACTTCCTGGTCCTCGAGATGTTCCTCTGGGACAAGCCTCTCGGCCTGAAGACGTTCCGGCACAACGCCGAGCAAGCGGCGTCGTCGAAGGTGCTCGCCGCCAACCAGGGCCTGTACAACGGCTTTCTCGCCGCCGGCCTGTTCTGGGGCGCATCGCTCGGCGCAGCCGGCGTCAGTGTGAAGCTCTTCTTCCTGGGCTGCGTGATCGTCGCCGGCATCTACGGCGCGGCGACGGTCGGCAAGAAGATCCTCTTCGTGCAGGCCTTGCCCGCGGCCATCGCGATGGCCCTGGTTCTCGCCGCCTACTAGCCCGCGACGTTCAAGGTGACGCTCAGAGCGGCATCGCGCTCGTCTGCGGCGCGAAGGCGCGCACCGGCTGCGCCTGCGCCGGCGCGATGCGGGCAGGCTCGCTTTCGACGGTTGCGATGCCGATGTCGCGCAGGCCGAGCAGCGACGACAGCATCCACGCCAGTGCGGCGAAAGCCGCGACGCCGACGACCGCCAGCGCGAGGAAAGCCACGGCGCTCATCGCCGAGGGCGTCAGCGTCGTGAAGCCGGCGGCCGCGGCGAAGGCGATGCTCGCCGCGCCGCTGCGCAGCGCGCTGCTGTACGAGCCGTTGATGGCGATCGAGTAGGCGAGGATCGCGACCAGGGCGAGCGCAAGCTCGCCGGTCGCCATTCCGCGGAGGAGAGCTGCGAGGCCTTCGACGAGCGACATGACGATCCCTTTCGAGCTTGCCGGCACGAGCCGCTCCGCACGGTGCGGCGCCCCGCGCTGAACGCATTGAATCGCGGATCGCCGTTGCAGCGGATCAGCGTTCGTCTGTGTCGTCTGTAGGACCGGTTCGCGTCCGTGACATCGTCACGTCGGGTGTTGCTTGCGGGTCAGTACTCGATCCTGCCGCGACCGCAGCGCTTGGCGCGGTAGAGCGCGGCGTCGGCAGTCTCGACCAGCGTCTTGCAGTCGACGCCGGACGAGGCCACATGGCTGGCAACGCCGATGCTGACGCCGACCCAGGCCGCGGTGGCCGACGCCCGGTGCTCGATCTTGGCGTCGGCGATGCTCTGGCGACAGCGCTCGGCGACGACGCGCGCCGCCTCGAGGTCGGCGCCCGGCAGCAGCAGCACGAATTCCTCGCCGCCGTAGCGGGCGACGAGCTCGCCGCCGCGCCGCACCGAATCGCCGACGAGCCGGGCGATCTGGCGCAGCACCTCGTCGCCGGCCGGATGGCCGTAGTGGTCGTTGTATTCCTTGAAGTGATCGACGTCGATCATCAGCAGAGCGACCGGCGCCGCCCGGCGCGCGGCGCGCTGCCACTCCGCCTTGAGCGTCTGGTCGAACAGGCGGCGGTTGCCGACCTGGGTCAGCGCATCGGTTGTCGACAGACGCACGAGCTGCTCGTTGACGCGCTGCAGCTCGAGGTCGTTGACCTTCTTCTCGGTGATGTCCTGGAACGCGCCGAGCAGGCGCACCGGCCGCCCGTCCTCGCATATCGCGACACCTTGCGTGCGCACCCAGCGCGGATTGCCGCGCGCGGTGATGAACGGCAGCTCGAGGTCCCACGGCGTGCCGTCGCGCGTGCCGGCCTCGACCGCCGCCTGGATCGTCGAACGCGCCTCGGGCGCGTAGAAATCGATCGCGCGCTCGAGCCGCAGTGGCGTCGCCGGATCGAGCTCATGGATGAGGAAGACCTGATCGGTCCACTCGAGACGCATCGTCGCCAGCTCGAGCTCCCAGCCGCCGATGTTGGCCAGCTGCCCGGTGCGACGCAGCATCTGCGACGAGCGCTCGGCCTCGCCCTCGACGTGCTTTCGCAGCGTCAAGTCCATGTGGGTGCCGGTCATGCGCAGCGGCGCGTCGAACGCGTCGCGTTCGACGACCTTGCCGCGGCTCAGGAGCCAGACCCAGCGGCCGTCCTTGTGGCGGACGCGGTACTCGCACTCATAGGCCGCGGTGTCGCGCCGGCAGTGGTCCTCGATCGCCTCGAGCAGCCGGGCGGCGTCGTCACGGTGCAGGAGCGCGCGCCAGGCCGGGCCGCCTGCGCCGAGCTCGGCCGCCGAGTAGCCGAGATGCTGCACCAGCGTGTCGTTGCGGTCGAAGTGATCGCGGCGCACGTCCCAGTCCCACAAGCCCAAGTCGGCCCCCTGCAGCGCCAGCTGCAGCTGCTCGGCGGTCTCGCGCCGCTCGCGCGTCGCGCTCGCCTGCAGCAAGGCGAAGGAGCGGCGCCGGAACTGGCCGTGATAGAGGCCGAATGCCGCGCCGGCACTCAGCAGCAGAAAGAACGTGAGGTACGACAGCGCCTGTTCGCGCCAGGGCGCGAACAGCTCGGACGCGCCGCGGCTGACGGCGATGACCAGCGGCTTGTCCATGTGCAGCGCCGTCGGTGCGATCGAGCGCAGCGCGGTCAGGCGCGGCTCGCTCGCGGCGCCGAACTGGCCGACCACGATCGTCGCCGCCGCTGCGCCGTCCGGGCCGCTCCGGGGGGCGCCGGCGAACGCGGCCTCGGCCTCGTCGCGGGCGGCCTCGTCGGGCATGGTCACGAAGACCTTGCCGTCGCCGTGCGCGAGCGAGACCCACATGCCGGGCGCGTAGAGCACCGAGCGCAGCAGCACCCGGAAATAGCCAGGCTCGAGCGCGGCGGCGACGACGCCCACGAAAGCGCCGTTGGGCGCGTGGATGGCGCGCGCGAAGACGATGGTGTAGCCGCCGAGCGAGGTGCGGTACGGCGCCGCGACATAGAGCGTGTCGGCGTTCTTGCCGTCGCGCGGCGCGCGGAAGTATTCGCGGGCGGCGAAGTCGCGCCCGAGCAGCGTGTCGACGCTGCTCGCGGAGACGTTGCCGTCGACGTCGAGCAGGACCATCGAGCGCACGCCGGGGATCGCGTCGCTCAGCGCCTTCAGGCGCACCGAGATCAGCGTCGAGACGCTGTAGACGGGCGTCGCCAGCGATTCGTCGCGGACGCTCACCAGCGCCTTGTTGACGCCCTCGAGCTGCTGGCCGATGTTCTCGTCGACGACGCGAGCCTGGCCGCGCAGGCGGTCGCGCTCGGTCGCGTCGAGGGCGTCGTGGGCTTTGAACAGCGACCAGCCGATCATCGCGCCGACGACGCCGAGCACGATCACGAGAAGCAGCCACTCGGTGATCCGGCCGAGGCGTGCGGCGAGCTGCGAGTCGGTCGCCAGGCCGTCGAGGGCGGCAGCGGGCGTGAGCGGAACGGCGGGCGCGAGCGAGATGGCGGGCTGCGGCGGTTTCGGCGCGGCGCGCGCCCGAGGCGCGGGCACGGCCGGCTCGCCATCGGCGGCGGCCAAGGGCATCGGCTCGGTCAGCACGGCCGAGCGTCGCGAACGCCGTCCTGATCCGGCGGCACCGGTGTCCAAACCCGACTCATGCGGTGACATCGGCACGCGGCGAGGCAAGTGAAGGGGCGCCGGCGCCGGCGGCGTGCACGAATCGACAGGCGGACCGCTGGATGGATTTACAGTCGTCGCCTCGCCCACGCGCGCTCCGAGTCCCGCACCGCTCCCGATGACCGTCCTCTCGCCGACCTCGAAGCCACCGCGCGCGGTGTCGGTCTTCGACAGCCTCAACGACGCCCAGCGGTGCGCCACCGGCTTCGGGCTCGACGACGCGCCGCCGGGCCTGGCGGCGGGGCCGCTGCTGATCATCGCGGGCGCCGGCTCGGGCAAGACGCTGACGCTGGCCGCGCGCGTCGGGCGGCTGGTGCTCGCCGGCGCCGATCCGTCGCGCGTGCTCCTGCTCACCTTCTCGCGCCGCGCCGCCGCCGAGATGGAGCGCCGCGTCGGCCGCGTCCTGCACGAGGCCTTCGGCCTGGCGCCGATGCAGCAGGCGCCGCGCCTGCCGTGGTGCGGCACCTTTCACGCGGTCGGCGCGCGCCTGCTGCGACTGCACGCCGCGCAGCTCGGGCTCGATCCGCAGTTCACGGTCGACGACCGCGCCGATTCGGAAGACCTGCTCCACCTGCTGCGCCAGCGCCTCGATCTCGCCAAGGGCGCGAAGCGGTTTCCGCAGAAGGCGACCTGCCTGGCGATCTACTCGCGCGTCGTCAATGCGAGGAAATCCCTCGCCGACGTCCTCGCCGAGAGCTATCCGTGGTGCGCCGACAGCGAGGCCGCGCTGAAACGCCTGTTCGCCGCCTACGCTGCCGAGAAGCAGTCGCAGCACGTCCTCGACTTCGACGACCTGCTCGTCTGGTGGGCCGAGGCCATGGCCGATCCGGCGGTCGGCGCGGCGATCGCGGCGCGCTTCGATCACGTCCTCGTCGACGAATACCAGGACACCAACCGGCTGCAAGCCGAGATCGTGTTCGCGCTGCGGCCCGACGGCACCAACCTCACCGTCGTCGGCGACGACGCGCAGTCGATCTACTCGTTCCGCGCCGCCGAAGTGCGCAACATCCTCGACTTCGCCGATCGCTTCGCGCCCGCGGCCACGGTCGTCGCACTCGAGCAGAACTACCGCTCGACGGCGCCGCTGCTGGCCGCGTCGAACGCGGTCATCGCGCTCGCCGCGCAGCGCCACGCCAAGGAGCTGTGGAGCGATCGCCACACTGGCGAGCGGCCGTCGCTGGTGTGGGTCGAGGACGAAGCTGCCGAAGCGTCGTGGGTCGCGGCGCGCGTGCTCGCGCTGCGCGAGTCGGGGCTGGCGCTGAAGAGCCAGGCAGTGCTCTTTCGCAGCGCCCAGCACAGCACTGCGCTCGAGCTCGAGCTGGCGCGCCGCAACATCCCGTTCGTCAAGTACGGCGGCCTCAAGTTCCTCGACGCCGCGCACGTCAAGGACGTGCTGGCGGTGCTGCGCTTCGCCGCCAATCCGCACGGCCAGCGCGCAGCGCTGCGCACGTTGCAGCTGGTGCCCGGCATCGGTGCCGCGAGCGCAGGCCGCCTGCTCGGCGCGCTCGCGGACGGCGGCGATCCGTCGCAGGCGCTCGCTGCGTTCGAGCCGCCGCCGGGGGCGGCCACGGCATGGCAGGAGTTCGTGGAGCTTCTCGTCGGTCTGCGCCGCACTGGATCACGCTGGCCGCAGGAACTCGATGCCGTCGAGCGCTGGTACCGGCCGCTGCTCGAGCGTCGCCACGACGACGCCGGGCCGCGCGCGGCCGACATTGCCCATCTCGTGCGCCTCGCTGTCGGCTATCCGTCGCGCGAGCGCTTCCTCACCGAGCTCGCGCTCGATCCGCCCGCGGCGACCAGCGACGACTCGGGTCCGCCGAGTCGCGACGAGGACTACCTGATCCTGTCGACGATCCATTCCGCGAAGGGCCAGGAGTGGAGCGCAGTGTCGGTGCTGCGCGTCGTCGACGGCTGCATGCCGTCCGACATGGCGACCGGCAGCAGCGTCGAGATCGAGGAAGAGCGGCGCCTGCTGTACGTCGCGATGACGCGGGCGCGCCACCATCTGCACCTTCTTGTGCCGCAGCGCTTCTACGTCACGCAGCAGTCGGCTTACGGCGACCGGCATGTCTACGGCGCGATCAGCCGCTTCCTGCCGGCCGACGTGTGCGAGCTGTTCGATCACGTGACCGTCGCGCCGCCCGTGACCAGCGCCGAGGCGGGCGAAATCGTGCCGCCGAGCGTCGACATCGGTGCGCGCGTGCGCTCGCTCTGGCGCTGAATGCCGACGCCCGAACGAAAGCGGCAGTGCCGGACATGCCGACACTGCCGCTGATGACGGGCCGCCGTCGTTTCGGCGTCGGCCCGACCCGGTGGGCCGTCAGAGCTTGTCGACGGCGCCCTTGACCTTTTCCTTCGCGTCGCCGTAGGTCGCCTGGGCCTTGCCCGCGGCCTTGTCGACGGCGCCTTTGCTTTGCAGATTCGGGTTGCCGACCACCTTGCCGGTCGCTTCCTTGATGCTGCCCTTGGCCTCTTCCACACGGCCCTTGACCTGATCCTTGTTCATGACAATGTCCTCTTGATCGAGCGGTTGCTAGACATCGAACGGTCCGCGATCACCGTGATTCGCTGCATTCGATGGCTTCATCCTCGCAGCCCTGCGCAAAGCCTTCTGTCGGCGGTTGCAGTCGGCCGTCGTAGGAAAGAGCCGATCGGCGTTGCGCGGTCAGGACGACGCTGTCGGCGCTGCCTTCACCGCGCCCCGGATGTTGATCGCCGCCAGCGAGAACTGGAGCACGACCAGCGCCCACGCCGACGTGTGCCAGCCCCAGGCGATCCAGAGCACGTTGCTGAGCATGAAGGCACAGAAGCCGATCTCACGCCGCGCCTTCTTCGGCGAGGCGACCAGCCAGGCGGCGATCACCGTCACCGCCATCGCGGGCCATTGCAGGAGATCGATCGCATCGCTCATGCGGCGGCGATGGCAGGCGACGTGCCACGACGGGCAGATCGACGCCACCGCGCTAAAGTGGGCTCCCCTGCGACCGGCGCCAACGCGCGACCTTCCATGAGCCTCGCCCGTCCGTCCCTGCTCGCCTCCAGCATCGCGGCCGTGGCCCTGTTCGTGACCGCCTGCGCCACCGCGCCCGTCGAGCCGGCCGCTCCGCCCGCGCCGGCACCCGCACTGGTCGCGGCGCCGGTCGCGCTGCCCGCCGCGCCTGCGACGCCCGCGCCTGCGCCGTTCGCCGATGCCGCCGCGCGCGCCGGCGACCGCCTGCTGCAGGACGCACAGGCCTCGCTCGGCGCCGGCAAGCGCGAGCTGGTGATCGATCCGATCGTCGATGCCGGCACGGGCCAGCAGACCACCGGCACGGTGCAGCTGGCCGGCCAGCTCGCCGGCCTCATCACGCGCCGCCTGCCGACGTGGGACGTGCAGCCGCTCACCCGGGCGACCCTCGTGAGCAAGCCGCTGCTCCTGATCGGCACGCTCACGCCGATCAACTCGCGCGCCGGCAAGGACGAGAACGCCGACGTGTTCCGCATCTGCCTGGCGCTGATCGACCTGAAGACCGGCAAGCTCGTCGCCAAGCGGATCGATCGGGCCTTCGTCGCCACCGTCGATGCCGAGCCGGTGCCGCTCTACCGCGACAGCCCGACCTGGACGCTCGACGCGACGACGCTCGCCTACATCAGGAGCTGCCAGGGCAGCGCAGTGGGCGATGCGGCCGCGCCTGCCTATTTACAGCGGTTGCCGGCCGCCGCGTCGATCAACGAAGCCCTGATCGCCTACGCCGACAACAAGCCGGCCGACGCCTACAAGCTCTACCGCGACGCGCGCTCGCTCGCCGAGCCCGGCGACCTGCGCGTCCTCAACGGCCTCTACACGACGAGCTGGAAGACCGGGCGCAAGAAGGAAGCGGCCGAGACCTTCGCCAAGATCGTCGGCGTCGGTCTCGACGCGAAGCGGCTGCCGGTCAAGATGTTCTTCAATCCCGGAACGACGACGCTGTTGCAATCGGCCGACGCGCAGGCGCAATACGCTGTCTGGCTGCACGAGGTCGCGACCCAGGCCGGCGCGCGCGACGCGTGCCTGCGTGTCGTCGGTCACACCAGTCGCACGGGAGATGCCGCGGCCAACGACGTGCTCTCGCAGAAGCGCGCCGCCGTGATCAAGCAGCGGCTCGAGCGCGAGAACAAGAAGCTGGTGTCGCGCATCACCGCCGACGGCGTCGGCTCGCGCGAGATCCTCGTCGGCCTCGGCAGCGACGACCAGCGCGACGCGCTCGACCGGCGCGTCGAGTTCCGAACGGTCGACTGCCGCTGAGACGCGGCGACGGCGCTGGCAGCGAACACGCTCCCATGCGCACGGCCCGCCCCGCATCGCGTGCAGAGCGACTCGCCCTCGCGGTCGGCGTGCTGGCGATCCTCGCCGGATGCGCGTCGTCGCCACCGCGCGGCGGTTCGACGACGACGGTGCGTCCGCCGAGCGGCGAGGCGCGTCCGCCGGCGCGAGGCGCCGATGGGCCTGGCGCGAATCCACCGCCCGACCTCGCGAGCGTCGCCGATGCCGAGCCGCGCATCGAGACGATCCGGCCGAGCGGCCCGAACAAGCCCTACCAGGCGCTCGGCCGCGACTACGTTCCGAGCGCCGCCGACGCACCCTTCGTCGAGCGCGGCCTCGCATCGTGGTACGGCCGCAAGTTCCACGGCCAGCGGACGGCGAACGGCGAGATCTACGACATGTACGCGATGACCGCCGCGCATCCGACGCTGCCGATCCCGAGCTATGCGCGGATCAGGAATCCGGCCAACGGCCGCGTCGTCATCGTGCGCATCAACGACCGCGGGCCGTTCCACGCGGGCCGGATCGTCGACCTCAGCTACGTCGCGGCGCTCAAGCTCGACCTGCTGCGCGGCGTCGCGCCGGTCGAGCTCGAGCGCATCAGCTCCGACGAGATCCGTGCGGGCACGTGGCGGCGGGAGGGCGACGGCGCGACGCGGATGGCCGCCGCGCGGACCAGCGTCACGCCGATCGCGCCCGTCACGCCGGTGGCGCCGATCGCGCCGGTCGTTGCGGTCGTGCCCGACCCGGCGCCCGTCGATGTCGCGATGGCAGCGCCTGCGCCTGCGCCCGCGTCCACGACGATCGTCTCGGAGACGGCACCGCCGGTGCGACCGTCGAGCGACGCCGGGCGCGGTTTCTGGATCCAGATCGGCGCCTTTCGCGAGCGCGACGGCGCGCAGAGCTTCCAGCGTCACGTCGGCGCCGACAACGACGCCGGCTGGCTCGCGCCGCTGCTCACGACCTTCGTCGATGCCGCGCTGTTCCGCGTTCAGGCCGGGCCGTACGCGAGCCGCGACGAGGCCGAAGGCGCGGCGACGCGCGTGCGCGGCGCGCTCGGCATCGTGCCGGTGATCGTCGAGCGCCGATGAGCGATGCCGCCGTGTCGAGCGGGATGAAGGAGCCCCGCCAGGTCATCCTCTTCACCGGCCACATGGTCGACGCGCCGGGCCGCACGCTGCCGCGCTTTCCGCCCGCGATGGTCCCGGCCGCGGCACGCCGCATCGCCGCCGCGCTCGACGCCGTCGATGCCGGTCCGCGCGATCTCGCGATCACCCAGGGCGCGGCCGGTGGCGATCTGCTCTTCGCCGAAGCGTGCCTCGAGCGCGCGATCACGCTGCGCCTGATGCTGCCGCTGCGCGAGTCCGAGTTCATCAAGCTGTCGCTGTTGCCGGTGCAGGACGGCGCGGCGTGGCACGCGCGCTTTCGCGCCGTCGTCGCCCGGCTCGACGCGCCGCCGCGCGAAGCGCCGCAGGTGCTCGGCGCGATCGTCGAGGGCGACGACGCCTTCGTCCGTGGCAACACCTGGCTGCTCGACACCGCGCTCGCGTTCGGCGCCGAGAAGCTGCGCTGCATCTGCCTGTGGGACGGCGGCGGCGGCGACGGACCGGGCGGCACACGCCATCTCGTCGACGCCGTCCGCCGCGTCGGCGGCGACGTGCAGTGGATCGACACGCGCGAGCTCGCATAGCGGCGCGCGCGCCGTCTCCGAACGTCCACCGTCGGAGGGTTGTGACCGCGAAAGTGCGGTGCTGCAATCCGGGCGACGGCTCTTGCATCGTCCGGCGTGCGCGCCGATGATCCTGCTCCGTCGCGCGAGCACGCACACCACGAACATCGGAGACGACCATGGCGAAGACGACATCGGCGAAGACCGCCGCGAAGGCGAAGGCACTTTCGCTCCACCTCGGCCTGAACGGCGTCAGCGGCGCTGCCTACGGCGGCTGGGACGGCCCGCTCGCGGCCTGCGAGTTCGATGCCGGCGACATGGCCGCGCTGGCCAAGAAGCAGGGCATGAAGCCGACCGTGCTGCTCACCAAGAAGGCGACGCGCTCGGCGATGCTCGCGGCGATGCGCAGCGCCGCCAAGACCCTGGCCGCAGGCGACTTCTTCTTTCTCAGCTACTCCGGTCATGGCGGCCAGGTGCCCGACGTCAATGGCGACGAGGACGACAAGAAGGACGAGACCTGGTGCCTCTACGACGGCCAGCTGATCGACGACGAGCTCTATGCCGAGCTCGGCAAGTTCAAGACCGGCGTGCGCATCCTTGTCCTCTCCGACAGCTGCCACAGCGGCACGGTGACGCGCGAGGCGATCTTTCCGCCCACGACGACGCCGACGCAGCGCCCGAAGAACATGCCCGACGCGGTCGCGATGCGCACCTACCGCGAGCACCAGGCGTTCTACGACAAGATCCAGAAGGACGTCGCCGCGGCCGCTGGCAAGCCGGTCGTCGATCCCGACAACGCGCTGGCGCAGGTCGCGGCGAGCGGCCGGCTCTCGGCGATCGCGAGCACCTTCGACGCGTCGCTGATCCTGATCTCGGGTTGCCAGGACAACCAGACATCGATGGACGGCGAGCACAACGGCGCCTTCACCGAGCAGCTGCTCAAGGTCTGGAACCAGGGCGGGTTCACCGGCAACTACGCCAACCTGCACGCGCGCATCAAGGCGCGCATGCCGGCGAGCCAGACGCCGAACCTGTTCACGCTCGGCAGCGCCGGCAAGTTCCTGGCCTCGGCGCCGTTCGAGGTCTGATCGGGATCTGACTCCCTGCGCTCGCCGTCGCGCGCGCTTCCATCGCATCGAGGAACGGCATGGCCAGCGCCAGCAACGACATCACTTTCGTCATCCCCGGGCAGAGCGAGCCCGTCGTGGCCGCGCGCGGCGCGACCCGCGGCAGCGCGAAGGTCTCGGTGCGCGTCGGCACGCAGCGCGGCGGCGGCGAGCCGGTGCGCGTGACGGCGCGGCCCGGCGAGGACGTCGTCGTGCTGACCATCGCCAACGGCCCGACGCTGGTGCTTCATCCGGTCGACGCGCGCGACCTGATGCTGGCGCAGAGCTCGGTGACGACGCGCAGCGCGCTCGCCGCGCGCGCCGCGCCGGGCACGTCGCGCGGCGCGGCGGGCGTCGACGAGGTCGTCGTGCCGGCGCAGCTCGGCTGGCCCGGCATCGAGTCGCAGGCGACGCGCGGCGCGACCCGGGGCTGGATGGGCCAGGCGCTGCTCAGCAACTTCAAGGTGCTGACCGGGCTGGTCAAGGATCCGGCGGCCAAGCTTGTCGCCGCCGCGGCGACGAAAAAGGTCGACGGCAAGGTCGTGGCCGGCGCCTATCGCCTCTCGCCCGACGCGCTCGAGCCGCTGAAAGACAGCGGCCGCCTGCTCACCAGCGTGCCCGCGGCGAGCGACGGCGGGCCGATGCTGGTCTTCGTCCACGGCACCTTCTCCGACACCGTCGGCACCTTCTCCAAGCTCTGGACGCTGCACGCCGACACCGTGCGCCAGCTCTTCACGCGCTACTGCGACCGCGTCTACGGCCTCGACCATCCGACCCTCGGCGCGAGCCCGATCGCCAACGCGCTCACCCTCGTGCGTGCGCTGCCGGCCGGCGCGCGCCTGCACCTCGTCACCCACTCGCGCGGCGGCCTCGTCGGCGAGGTGCTGGCGCGCGTCTGCGGCGGCGGACCGCTGACGAGCGACGTGCTCGCGCTGTTCGCCGGTGACACCTACGCGCAGCATCGCAGCGACCTGCGCGCGCTCGTCACCGAGGCGCAGGCCAAGGGCATCCGCATCGAGCGGATGGTGCGCGTCGCCTGTCCCGCGCGCGGCACGCTGCTGGCCTCGAAGCGCCTCGACGCGTATCTCTCGATCCTCAACTGGTGCCTCGAGCTCGCGAGCATTCCGGTCGTGCCGGAGGTCGTCGATTTCCTGCACGAGGTCGCGCGCCGCCGCGCCGAGCCGGCGGAGATGCCCGGCCTCGAGGCGATGACGCCGCAGAGCCCGGTCGTCACGTGGCTCAACGGCAGCGCCGACACGATCCCCGGCGATCTGCGCGTGATCGCCGGCGACATGGACGGCGACTCGATCGGCTCGTGGGTCAAGACGCTGCTGTCGGACGCCTTCTACTGGACCGACAACGACCTCGTCGTGCAGACGCGCTCGATGTACGGCGGCGCGCCGCGCGCCATGACGGCGAGCGGCAGCGGCGCGCGCTTCCTGCTCGACAAGGGCGGCAAGGTCTCGCACTTCAACTACTTCACCAATGACCGCACGGTGCAGGCGATCACGAGCGCGCTGCTCGAAGACGCGCCCGCCGACTTCGCCGTGATCGGGCCGCTCTCGTGGGCCGGCGAGGACGCGAGCGGCACGCGCGCCGCGCTCGCGGTCGTGCGCTCGCGCGGCGCCGAAGCCGGCGACGCGACCAGCGCGGCCGATCGCCCCGCGGTGTTCGTGATTCCGGGCATCCTCGGCTCGAACCTCAAGCTCGATGGCAAGCGCATCTGGCTCGGCTTTCGTTTCGTCAACAGCCTGAAGGATCTCGCCTGGGATCCGGCGACCGCCGCGAGCGTCGAGCCCGACGGCCCGATCGGCAAGGTCTACGGCGACCTCATCGAGCGCCTCGCCGACACCCACGAGGTGATCCCGTTCGCCTTCGACTGGCGCCGGCCGATCGAGGACGAGGCGCGCCGGCTCGGCGTCGCAGTCGATGCCGCGCTCGCGGCGCGTGCGACCAGCCAGCAGCCGGTGCGCATCGTCGCCCACTCGATGGGCGGCCTCGTCGCGCGCACGATGGCGCTCGAGAAGCCCGACACCTGGCAGCGCATGCTTGCGCGCGAGGGCGGTCGCCTGCTGATGCTCGGCACGCCGAACGGCGGCTCGTGGTCGCCGATGCAGACGATGTCGGGCGACGACACGTTCGGCAACGCGCTCGCCGCCTTCGGCTCGCTCTTCGACAATGGCGGTGCGCGCGCGACCATGGCCGGCATGCCCGGCTTCCTGCAGCTGCAGGCGGCGCTGCTCGATCCGGCGTTGCGCCTCGATCGCGCGGAGAGCTGGCAGAAGCTCGCCGCCGACGATCTCGCGCGCCTCACCGAACGCAGCATCTGGCACGACGAGGGCGTGCAGCGCGCGATCTACCAATGGAGCGCGCCGCCGCAGACCGTGCTCGACCAGGCGACCGCGCTCTGGCGTCGCCTCGATGCGCAAGCCGCCGCGCTCGGTGCCGATGCGCAGAAGATGCTGCTCGTCATCGGCCACGCGCCGTTCACGCCGGGCGGCATCGTCTTCGACGACAACGGCCTCGAGTACACCGACGCCGTCGGCGGCGGCGACGGTCGCGTGCCGCTGCACAGCGCGCTCCTGCCTGGCGTGAAGACGTGGACGCTCGACGCGACGCACGGCGACCTGCCGACGGTCGCCAAGGCCTTCCCGGCGTTCCTCGAATTGCTCGTCGACGGCACGACGGCGCTGCTCGACAGCTTCGATCCCGCGAGCGCCGTGGCGCGCTCGGCCGGCGCGAGCTCGGTGCCCGGCGCATCGCGCGATGCGAACGATCCGGCATCGAGCCTGATGCGCAGCCGCCCGTCGCGCGGCGTGCAGCC
>JAYTHL010000021.1:0-7259 GCA_043732605.1 Rhizobacter sp.
AAGGCGGACGCATCGCCTCGGCCAACACCGACGTGCTCGCGGCCCGACTGCTGCTCGGCGAGCTGCCCGAGCGCTGCGACTCGGCGCTGGTCCTGGGCGCAGGATCGACCGGGCGCTCGCTCGCCACGGCCGCACGCGCTCACGCGGCGAAGGTCTTCGTCACCAATCGCTCCGCCGACCCGCTCGCCGAGCTGGCACGGGACATCCCCGGAGTCGTCCCCGTGTCTTGGGAAGACCGCCAGGATGCAGCAGAGCAGACCGATCTGGTCATCAACACGACCCCGAGCGGACTGCGCGACGCCAGCTCTCCATTGCGGGATCTGCAACCGCGCGGACCGGCACGGACCCGGTATTTCTACGACCTGATCTACTCCAATTCCCTGACGCCTCTGCAGCGGCAAGCCGCCGAGGCAGGCATGCGGATGGTCGATGGCCTGGCGCATCTCGAGGCCCACGCCCGCGCCATGATCCCGATGCTCGGGTTGTCCATGTCGCGGGAAACCCTGCGTTCGAAAGTGAAGGCTGCTGCAGGACGCGCTCCCAGGGCGTGGGACCCGGTGTCGGCATGAGCGCCGCGGCCCCGTCGTTCACCTCGTCTCCATGTCGCATTCACGAATCGAGAGGACCCCGGTGCTAGATTGACCGAAGCCGATCGAGCGATGGCGAACGTCGAAGAAGAACGCTCGATGAGTTCCCGGCCATCGCTTTCATACCCATAAGGAGACGAGTCCATGTTCAAGTCACTCTTGGCAGCGATTGCCTGCGCGGTCGCGATGCTCTCGGGCAACGCGATGGCCCAGGGCAAGGAGCTCAAGATCGGGGTCATCTACGACCTGACCGGACCTTTCGCGGACAGCGGCTCGTACGGCGCCTACCTCGGTGCCAAGTACGCCATCGACATCATCAACGAGCGCGGCGGCGTCGAGGGCTACAAGATCAAGCCGATCTACGCCGATGCGCAGAGCAAGGTGGAAGTGGCGATCAACGAGGCCGAGCGCCTGCTGAACCAGGAAAAGGTCGACGTCATCCTGGGTCTGTACTCCTCGTCCCAGTGCGTTCCCCTCTCGCAGAAGGTGGAACAGGCCAAGAAGATTCTCTGGGCCGGCACCTGCACCTCGGCAGCCGTCTTCAAGGACAGGGGCCTCAAGTACACCTTTCGCGTCATGACCGACTCGGACCAGTTCGGTCCCGCGTCGTGCGGCCTCCTCAACAACGTGTCGAAGTCCAAGCTCGGCAAGGATCCGAAGGACCTGAAGGTCGCGCTGATCTACGAGGACGGCCCCTACGGCGTCGGCAGCACGGCCGGACTGGAAAGCGCGTGCAAGGGATACGGCATGCAGGTGGTGCTGAAGGAAGGCTATTCTGCTTCCACGCCCGACCTCTCGTCGCTGGTCACCAAGCTCAAGCGGGCCGGTGCCGACGTCATCCTGCACACCGGCCAGAGCCAGGACGTCTTCCTCTTCCTGCGCCAGGCCAAGAGCCAGAACCTGAAGTGGTCGGCGCTGATCGGCCACGGCGGCGCCTACGGCCAGATCGACAAGCTCTACGCGACCTTCAAGGACGACGTCGACTACATCTTCGACACCGAGCCCGTCGGCGCGCAGATCCTCGACCAGTCGAAGATGGCGGCGGGCCTGCCGGACCTCGTCAAGGAGATCACGAAGCGGTACAAGGCCGACGTCAAGAACAACAACGTCGTCTCGCCGACGCTGTCGATGGGCTTCAACTCGGCGTGGGTGTTCTTCAACGACGTCGTGCCGCGCGCGATCAAGAAGTACGGCGGCGTCGATCCCGAGGCGCTGCGCAAGGCCGCGATGGACACCGACATCCCGGACGGCGGCACGATCCAGGGCACCGGCGTGAAGTTCTATCCCGCCGGCCATCGCATGGAAGGCCAGAACGAGCGCGCGACCATGCCGATCGTCCAGTACGAGAAGGGCGAGTCGCGCCTCGTGTGGCCGGTGTCGATCCGGACCAAGGAGCCGGTGGTTCCCGTTCCCAAGGGCACCGCCTACGCGCCCTGAGGTCCAGGTGCTGAGCGTCGACCACCTGACGAAGCAGTTCGGCGGCTTCACCGCCGTCAACGCGATCTCGTTCCAGCTCGACAAGGGCGAGATCCTGGGATTGATCGGACCGAACGGATCGGGGAAGAGCACGACGTTCAGCCTGATTGCGGGCCTGCTCGCGCCGACTTCCGGCTCCGTCTCGCTCGAAGGGCGGAGCATCAGTCATCTGGCGCCCAACGCCATCTGCCGGCTGGGCGTCGGCCGCACGTTCCAGATCCCGCGCCCCTTTCGAAAGCTGACGGTCCTCGAGAACGTGACGCTCGCCGCCTACTACGGAACCGCCGAGCACATTTCGCGACCGCTCGCGGAGCAACGCGCGCACGAGGCCCTGGAGCTGATCGACCTTCCCGCCACCTCGGCGACGCCGGTCGACCGCTTGAGCGTCGCCGGACTGAAGAAGCTGGAAATGGCGCGAGCCCTGGCCACCCAACCGAAGCTGCTGCTCGCCGACGAGAGTCTGGGCGGCCTGGACGAGGCCGAGATGGATCAGGCGGCGCAGATGCTCAGGCGGATCCGCGACGAGAAGGGCGTGAGCATCATCTGGGTCGAGCACATCATGGGCGTGCTCATGAAGGTTGTCGACCGGTGCCTCGTGCTCGATCACGGCGAAGTGATCGCCCAAGGCAAGCCGCGCGACATCGCGCACGATCCGAAGGTGATCGAGGTCTACCTCGGCACCGACGCGCATCAGGTCCAGCAGCAGACCGGCGCGGCGAGCTGACCATGGCCACGATGCTCCGCTTGAAGGACGTCTCCGCGGGCTACGGCGGCTTCCAGGCGCTGTTCGGCGTGTCGCTCGAGATCGCTGCCGGCGAAGCGATCGCCGTCATCGGACCGAACGGCGCGGGCAAGACGACGTTGCTGCGCGCGATCTCGAAGCTGATTCCGGTCACGCAGGGCACGCTCGAGATGGAAGGTCGCTCCTATGGCGATCTGCCGGCGCACGAGATCATTTCGCTGGGCATCGCCCACGTTCCCGAAGGCCGGCGCCTGTTCCCTCGACTGAGCGTGCTCGAGAACCTGCGCATGGGAGCGTTCATGAAGTCGGCGCGGCCCGAGTACGCCGAGCGTCTCGAGTTCGCCTATTCGCTCTTTCCCAAGTTGCGCGAGCGGTCGGCGCAGCTCGCCGGCTCGATGTCGGGCGGAGAGCAGCAGATGTGCGCGATCGGCCGGGCGCTGATGTCCGGCCCGAAGCTCCTCCTTCTCGACGAGCCGTCGGCCGGTCTCGCGCCTGTGGTCGTGCAGACGATGTTCGAGCACATCAAGCGCATCCGCAGCGCCGGCTACACGGTGCTGATCGTGGAGCAGAACATCAAGCAGGTGCTCAAGCTCGTCGACCGCGCCTATCTGCTGGAAGCGGGACGGATCCGCAAGAGCGGCTCGGCTGCGGAGCTCCTCGAGAGCGACGACGTCCGGCAAGCCTATCTCGGCGTGACCTGAACACTCCCCATGAGCCACCTCTTCGACATCTATCTCCTCGAAGCCGTGATCAACGGCGTGCTGTTCGGCGGCCTGCTCGCGCTGCTGTCGCTCGGGCTGAACCTCGTCTTCGGCGTGATCGAGGTCATCTGGATCTGCTATGGCGAGCTGATCATGGTCGGCATGTACAGCATCTGGTGGCTGTTCAAGGTGGTGGGCTTTCCGCTGCCGTTGGCGATGCTCGTCGGCGTCCTCTTCGTGGCCGTGCTCGGCGCCGCGCTGCATCAGTTCATCATCCGGCCGGTCCTGAATGCGGACCCGATCAACCAGCTCCTGGTGACCGGCGGCGTCCTCTTCTTCCTGCAGGCCGCCGCGACCGTCGTCTTCGGCATCGAGTACCGCAACATCGGCGTCAACCTGCCGTCGCTGAGCCTGGGCGAGATCAGCGTGTCGCTGACGCGGATCATCGGCTTCGTCGTCGCCGTCGCGGCGATCGCCGTGACCTACGTGTTCCTGTCGCGGACCTACGTCGGCACGGCGATCCGGGCGATCAGTCAGGACCGCACGGTCATGCCGCTGATGGGCGTCAATCCCGCGACGATCTATCTCGTGACCTCCGCGATCGGCGGGGCATTGGCAGCGCTCGCCTCATGCCTGCTCGTCCTCCAGTACGACATGCACCCGGCCATCGGCCTGGCCTTCGGCCCGGTGCTCTTCATCATCTGCATCCTGGGCGGCCTGGGCAATCTGGTCGGCGGCTTCCTGGCCGCCTTCGTGATCGCGCAATTCATTTCCGTCGGCGGCTACTTCTTCCAGAGCGAATGGGGCTACGTGATCGCGTTCGTCTTCTTCATCGTGGCGATCTTCATCAGGCCGGCGGGTCTCTTCGCGAAACGATGACAACCTCTGTCGACACATCCCGAACGATCGCCGGACAAGGGTCGATGGTGAAGCTCGGGTGGATCATCCTCGCCGCCGTCGCGGTCGCTCCCCTGCTCGGGCTCGGCAACTATCCGCTGCACCTGATGATCGTCGCGCTGATCTGGTCGTACATCTACACCAGCTGGGCGATCATGGGCCGGCTCGGCCTCGTCAGCTTCGGCCATTGCGCCTTCCTGGGCATCGGCGCCTACAGCGTCGTGCTGGCCTGGAACACCCTGGGCTGGTCGCCCTGGTTCGGCGGCATCGTCGGCATCGTCGCCACGCTGGCGGTCGCCTTCCTGATCGGCTGGCCGTGCTTTCGCTTCAAGATCGTCGGCCACTACTTCGCGGTGGTCACGCTCGCCAGCGCGGAGATCGTTCGCCTCGTCATCATGGCGCTGCGCGACCAGACGGGCGGCTCGCTCGGCATCACCCCCAAGCCCGCGCTGGCCGATGGCGCGACCATGTCGCTGTCGGCGATGCAGTTCTCGAGCAAGGTGGTCTGGTTCTACATCGCGCTCGGCGTCTGGCTGGCCGGCCTCGTCGTCTGGCGCTGGGTGGATCGCAGCATGGCCCGCATCGCCTTGCTCGCCATCTCGGAGGAGGAGGAAGCGGCGGCCTCGATCGGCATCGACATCTCGCGCGTGAAGATGGCGATCATGTTGCTGTCGGCCGGGATGACTGCGTTCGGCGGAATGCTGTACGCGCAATACCAGAGCTACATCAATCCCGAGACCGTCTCCAGCCTGACCGTGTCCCTGCAGATCGTCTTCGGCGTGATCGCCGGCGGCATGTTCGTGATGCTCGGGCCGACCGTCGGCGCGATCTTCCTGCTCGCGCTGTCCGAGACGCTCAGAGTCGTGATCGGCAGCCAGTTGCGGGGCATCGATCAGCTGATCTACGGAGCGATGTTGATCCTGTTCATCATCTACATGCCCAAGGGCATTCTTGGTGAATTGCTGGAACGCTTCCAGGTCAAACCATCCAGCGCGCCGTCGACCGTGCTGTTGAAGACCATGCAGGAGACCGACACCCATGGCACTTGATCCGAACATCGTTGCCGCCCGGTCCTGCGGGATGCGCGAGGCGGGCCTCTGGACCGACGAGATCGTCGACACGCATTTCGACCACGCCGTCCGGAGCTTTCCGGACAAGATCGCGCTCGTCGGCTATCGAGCCGACAGCGCTGTGCCGCGCAAGTTCACCTACCGCGAGCTCGGCGACATGGTCGATCGCGCTGCCGGCGCACTGCGCTACATGGGCGTCGGTCGCGGCGACATCGTGTCGATCCAGTTGCCGAACTGGTGGGAGTTCGTGGTCGCGGCACTCGCCTGCGTCAGGGTCGGTGCCGCCGCGAATCCGCTCGTCGCGATCCTGCGCGAGCGCGAGGTCTCGTACATGGTCGGCTTCTGCGAAGCCAAGGTGCTGATCGTGCCGAAGGTGTTCCGTGGCTTCGACCACGAGGCGATGGCCAAGACGATCCAGCGCGCGGTGTCGACGCTTCGGCACGTCGTCGTCGTCGACGGCGACGGCAGCGACAACTTCGATCGGGCGATGCTCGCCGGCGAGCGCAGGGAGGGCTTTCCGGGCGTCGCGGCATCGGCTCTCAAGCCCGACGACTTGCTGGTGCTGATGTACACCTCGGGCACCACCGGCGAGCCCAAAGGCGTGATGCACACGTCCAACACACTCAACAGCAGTGCCATGCAGTTCGGCAAGGGCCTGCAGCTCGGCCAGGACGACATCCTCCATGCCGTGTCGCCGGTCGGTCACATGACCGGCTACGCGATCTTCGTCCTGCTGCCGATCCTGCTGAACGCGACGATCGTCCTGCAGGATGTCTGGAACGCAGAGCGCGGACTCTCGATCATGCAAGCCGAAGGCGTCACCTTCAGCGCAGGCGCGACGCCGTTCCTCGCGGACATCTGCGATGCGGCGATCGCCGGACCACGTCGCCCGTCGCAGCTGCGGCGCTTCTATTGCTCCGGCGCGCCGATCCCGCCCGCGCTGGTGCAGCGAGCGTTCAACGATCTCAAGGTGTCGATCTCGTCGGTCTGGGGCATGACCGAGCTGATCGCCGGCACCATGACCGAGCTCGAGCGCGCGGTCGACAAGGCCTGGACGACCGACGGTCGCGCGATCAAGGGCGTCGAGGTCAAGGTGACTTCGGACGACAACGTGGAGCTGCCGCGCGGCCAGATCGGCCGGCTCATGGTGCGTTGCGCGTCGATGTTCTGCGGCTACCTCAAGCGCCCCGAGCTCTACACCGTTTCACCCGAAGGCTGGTTCGACTCCGGCGACCTGGCGCGCATGGACGACGAAGGCTACATCCGCATCACCGGCCGGACGAAGGAGCTGCTGATCCGCGGCGGCGAGAACGTTCCCGTGATCGAGATCGAGAACCTGATCGCGGAGCACTCCGCTGTCGCCAACGTGGCGATCATCGGCTTCCCGGATGCCCGGTTGGGAGAGCGGGCCTGTGCGTTCGTCGTGCCCAAGCCCGGCAAGACCATCGACCTGGAAGAGCTCAAGCGCTACCTGGACGAATGCAAGGTCTCCAAGACTTACTGGCCGGAGCGGATCGAGCTGATCGATGACCTGCCGCGGACGGCGAGCGGCAAGGTGCAGCGCTTCGTGCTGAAGGAGGTCGCGAAGGCCTTCAGCGAAGATCAGCGCCCAGATCGGACAGCTCGCGCATGAAGAAGTCCTTCTCCGAGAGCCGCAGCGGCTCCGGCAGATAGCTCGCGATCGACAAACCCCTGTCGAGCAGCGACGCGGTGTTCGGAGACGACTTGCGCTTGGCGGTGAGCACGGCCAGCTTCGCAAAATGCAGGGCGCGCGACCAGTCGCGTC
>JAYTHL010000022.1:0-2107 GCA_043732605.1 Rhizobacter sp.
TCGTCGATCACGAAGCCGGGCGCGCGGATGTCGAGCGTCATCGTGTCGGCGGTGTAGGTCTGCAGCTTGATCGCGTCGGCGCCCGACGCGGCGGCCGCGTCGACGATCGCCAGTGCCCGTTCGAGCGACTGGTTGTGGTTGCCCGACATCTCGGCGATGAGATAGGGGCGGGCGCCTGCGCCGATCGCGCGACCCTGGATGTGGATCATGGGTCGAGGCTCTCGAGTTTGTCGATGCGGATGCGGTAGCGCTGGCCGCGGTGCTCGAAGAACGCCGGATAGCGGTCGGGGTCGGCGACGCGCAGCAGGTCGAACGACTCGACCAGCGGACGCGCCGGATCGATGCGGCTGTCGGCCGGCGTCCTGCGCCGCGCGATCGTCGGCGCGCCGTGCTGCGCGCGCGGCACGACGTCGCCCGCGTGGGCGAGCGCCCAGTCCATCAATGCGATCTCGGCGTCGAACAGCGCTGCGTCGATCTCGTCGAACAGGTCGGTGGCGGCGATGGCCACCTCCTGCTGGTGCCAGATGCGGCCGGTGTCGAACGCGTCCTCGGCTTCGAGCAGCGTCACCGTGAAGCCGGGCTGGCCCGCGAGGATCTGCCACACGTGCGGCGACATGCCGCGCCAGCGCGGCAGGTCGCTGGCGTGCAGCACCAGCGTGTGGCGGTAGAGGCCCCGCACCGCGCGGCCGACGATCTGCTGGCACGAGACCAGGAAGAGGATGTCGCCGCCGGCCAGAGTGGCGGTGTCGCGGTGGATCGCGACGCTCGCCTGCGCGGCGACGCTCGCGGCCCAGCGCTCGAGCCACGGGTGGACGCCGTGGCGCGGGTCGGTGCAGACGATGTCGACGCGGGTCATGGTGCGAGCGTCGCGAGGTGATCGGCGACGCGGGCGGCGCCGCGGCCGTCGACCAGGGCGCGCGAGCGCGACGAGAGCATGGCGCGGCGCGGCGCGTCGGCGAGCAGCGCGGCGAGGCGCTCGGCGAGCTGTCGCGCGGTGGGCAAGGCGCCGTCGGCCGCGCTCTCGACCAGCTCGACCGCGTCGAGCGATTGCAGCGGCCGCAGCACGGGCGCCTGGTTCGGCGCCGCGATCGTCGCCAGCGTCGGCGCGCCGATGCAGCACCGCTCCCAGGTCGCGCCGCCGCCGGCGCCGATCTGCAAGTCGTGGCGCGCGAAGAACGCGGCCAGGTCCGGCAGGTCGAGCGTCAGGGTGGTGTGCGGACGCGCTGCAGCGAGCTTGCGCAGCGCGGCGAGGTTCGGATTGCCCGAGGTCGTCGCGATCTCGACCGGACCCGTGAAGCCGGCGAGACGGCAGGCCTCGAGCGCCACCGCGCTGACGTTCGCGGCGTCGGTGCCGCCCATGAAGATGCCGATGCTCTCGACCTGCAGCCGCGGCACGTGCCGCGACGCGGCTGCGTAGCTCGGGCCGAGCAGTGCATGGCGTGGGCCGCCCAGCACGACCGTCCGTGCCCCGATGCGGCCGGCGTACTTGACGGCGAGATCGCCGAGGTTGTGGTCGACGAGCAGGTCGACGTCGAGCAGGCGGTCGGCGAGGTCGTCGATGGCGACGAGCCTCGCGCCCGACGCGGCGCGCACGATGCCGTGCCACTGCGCATCGAGCGCGTAGTGGTCGACGGTCATCAGACCGTCGGCGAAGGTGTCGCGGTGGCGTAGCGTCTCCTCGGCATCGATGGCCTGGTCGGTGGCCTGTCCCGCGTCGATCACGATGGAAGCGAATCCTTCGGCATCCACGAGCGCAGCGGAATCGACGTCGATCGCGCGGGTCAAAAAGGTGACCGTGGCGCCGTTGCCGCGCAGCGCCTGCGCGAGCGCGAGGCAGCGCTTCACGTGGCCGAGGCCGATCGCTGCCGACGCGTCGGCGCGGATCGCCGCCTTCACCGCTCGCCCCGCGCAGCGAAGAGCGCCTCGGCGCGCGCCCAGTCGTCGGGCGTGTCGATGTCGACGACGCTGTCGTCCGGCAGCACCAGCGTGCGGGCGTTGCCGTGCAGGCTCAGGCCGCCGAGCCAGGCTTGCGCGCGGCCCCAGTAGAACTGGCCGGCGTCGTGGAAGGCGGGCGGCAGATCCTGCGTGCGGGTCTGGGTCGACTCGG